>CAMWTK010000021.1 GCA_947177175.1 uncultured Treponema sp. | reverse complement strand
CGCCCAAAATTCCTGCATATTCTTTCCCAAAATCCCGTGGTCTTATGGTATAATGAATGGTCATGGAAAATGAGCGCATACGAACATTGAGCCGTCTCTCAGGGGTTGCCGTGCCGTTGGGGGCTTTGCGGACGGAGCAGTCGCCGGCGGTAGGGGAATTCTGCTCGCTCGTGCCGTTTGCGGACTGGGCGCGGCAGGCGGGGCTGGGCGTGATTCAGCTGCTGCCCGTTCTGGACACGGGAACGCAGAGTTCACCGTACAGCAGCCTGAGCGCGTTTGCCCTGCATCCGCTGTACATTTCGATTCCGCAGGTCGATACGTTCTCCGACTTGTACGGGCGCAACGCCAATTTTACCGCCCTGTACGATGCGTTCGTCAAAAAGCACAAGGACGCGGTTCGGTTTGACTATGCGGGGCTTACCGCGGACAAGCATTATCTGCTTGAGATTCTGTACCGCTTTGCTTCGCTCACGCTTAATGATGACGCGGCGTTCCACGCCTGGGTTGACGGTCAGTCGTGGCTGCCCGCGTACTGCGTGTACAAGTCGCTCAAGAACGCCTATATGCAGTCCACCTGGAAAGGCTGGGGCAAAAAAGACCGCAAAATTACGCCGGAAGAGATAGAACGCCGCTGGAACGACGATGACTTGCACGATGAGCTGTATTTTTTTGCCTGGGAGCAGTACGTCGCGCACCGGCAGTTTGTGGCGGCGGCGGACGCGGTGCGTGCGGCGGGCATTATTTTGAAGGGCGACCTGCCCATTCTGATCAACGACGATTCGTGCGATGCCTGGAGCCGGCCCGATTTGTTCAATCAGAAACTGCGCGCCGGATCGCCGCCCGACGGGTCGAATCCTTCGGGGCAGAACTGGGGATTCCCCACGTATGACTGGAAGTGCCACGCGGCGGACGGTTTTGCCTGGTGGAAACTGCGCCTCAAGACGGCGGAGCGTTTTTACGGCGCGTACCGGCTCGACCATATCCTGGGCTTTTTCCGCATTTGGGCAGTGCCTGAGGGCGAGGACACGGCGGAACTCGGTCATGCCGAGCCGTGCGCGACTTTGAGCCGCACAGAAATCCTCATGGCGGGCTTTGATGCCGACCGCCTGCGCTGGCTTTCCGAGCCGCATATCCCGACGGATGCCGTGCGCACGTTCGTGCCGACGGACGAGGAGGCCGCCGCCGTTATGGCGCAGTTCTGCGACCGTATCGGCAACGAAGATTTATGGCGGTTCAAGGACGACATCACGTCGGCGCAGGATATTTTCCGCACGGTGATCCGCACGACTGCCAATGACCGTGCGCAGGGCGAGATAAAGCGTGTGCTAGCCCGTTGGCTCAAAAACCGCGCGCTTGTTGCGGTCAAAAAGGACGCATTCGTGCCGCTGTGGCAGTACCCCGGAACGCAGGCATGGCGCAGCCTGAACGACGACGAAAAATCCCGCCTGAATGCGCTCTTTGCCGCGCTCAACGCAAAAAACGAACGCCGCTGGCAGGCGCAGGCGGAGCAGATTTTTGGCGCGCTCATCCCCAGCACGACCATGATTCCCTGCGGCGAAGATCTGGGCGTGGGGCTGGCGTGCCTCGCGCCGGTCATGGAAAAATACGGCATCCTGCACCTGAACGTGGTGCGCTGGACGCGCGACTGGGGCGCGGACGGTCAGCCGTACATTCCGTTTGAGGACTATTGCCCGCTCGGCGTGACGACGACTAGCGGGCATGACAGCTCGACCGTGCGGCAGTGGTGGGACGAGGAGCGCGACTCCGTGCGCGCGTTTGAAAAATCGTTCGCCCCCAAGCCGGATTCGGCCACAGATGACGGCGCGGAAGCCCCGGTGCAATCCGACAAGGAGTTTTCCCCGGCGGCAGCGGCATTCGTGCTGGAGACGGCGGCGCGGACGGCAGGGGCGTGGCTCATCAATCCGTTGCAGGACTGGCTCGCGCTGGACGATGCCTACTGGCAGGCTGACCCGGCGAACGAGCGCGTCAACGTGCCGGGAACGGTGTCGCCGTTCAACTGGACATACCGCATGAGCGTGACGGTGGAGACGCTCGCCAAAGACAAATCGCTGGCACGGCGCATCAAGGCGATAGCGCAGTCGCACGACCGGCGGGGCGAGCCACAGACACCGTAGGAGCGCGGATAGTTTCTTGCGGCAGAATTGTGCCGAGCGGGAGCGGTGAGGCGTTCTGCGGGGTGAATTTTGTAGGGGCAGGTGCAATGCGTGAGGGATTGGAGCGCCGCCGTAGGCGTACCGCGGAGCGGTATGGAGCGGGAGCGGAAGCGCGCAAAGCCCGACCGACGCTTGCGGCGGGCACGCCCGAAAATTCTTACATATTTTTTTCCAATTTTTTTCCAAAACCGGGCGTTCCGTGCTATAATGAAAAGACGCGAAGCCGCGAACGGCGGGCGCATAGAGGAGTCGTCATGCAAGTATCCTATAATGAATTTCATATCGCAAAAGCAATCCGTGATGCCTGTGATTTTCCGGCGCGGCTCTATGCGTCCACGGGCAACGTCATTCTGGCGGATTTGAAAGCCGTGCGCGCGTTTGCCGTCAAGCTGAACGATTACCTGCAAAAAAACGGTGCGCCGGACAGCCGGCGTATTTCTGCCGGTACGCTCAATGCCATGGGGCTGCTGGACGAGATTTTCCATTTTGCCGCCATGATGTACCGCAAGACGAAATACCCCAATACCATGACCGAACTGATGGCGGATTTGGACGGGCGGTTCGGCAGGGAAGCCATTGACCGGCTGCTGCTCGACTTTACCGCCGAATTTCCGCCGACGGAAGTCTATCAGGGAAAAATCACGGCGGAGGATTATCTTGCGCAGACGGCGTTCGATGTGGGCGCGGGGCGCGAGCGCACCAACCGCGAGGCGGCGTTCGAGGAGCTGATGATGCTCCACCTTGCGAACGAAGACCCCGCGTTCAAGCCGTTTTTCGTGCTTTTTGACGACAAAAAACTGAAAAAAAATCCGCTCTATGCGCAGACTTGGAAGCATACGGCGGCATTCTTCAAAAAACTGCCGTACTGGGGCGCGTTCAACAACGACCTGATTCATTTTCTGAAAGAGCCGGTCAATTTTGCGCCGACCGACATCTATAAGCAGCTGGAATACGTGCAGAAATACTGGGCGGATTTGCTCGGCGACTGGCTGCGCCGCCTGCTGATGGGGCTGGACGTTCTGCGCGAAGAGGGCAAGCCGATGTGGCATCCCACGAACGGCGGCGACGCGGACATTCCCGTGGCGAACTACGATTATTTGCAGAAAGAATACGAACGGTTCAGCCCCGACAAGGATTGGATGCCGAATGTCGTGCTGATGGCAAAGACGGTGCTCGTCTGGCTGTTCCAGCTTTCCAAAAAATACCACCGCGACATCACGCGGCTCGACCAGATTCCCGACGAAGAGCTGGACATATTGCGCGACCAAGGCTTTACGGGGCTGTGGCTGATTGGGCTGTGGCAGCGCAGCGACGCGAGCAAGCGGATCAAGCAGATTTGCGGCAATCCCGAAGCCGCCGCGAGCGCGTACAGCCTGCACGACTATGAGATCGCGGACAATCTGGGCGGCTGGGACGCATTGGCAAATTTGCGCACACGCCTGTGGCAGCGCGGCATCCGCCTTGCGAGCGATATGGTTCCCAATCACACGGGCATGGACGCAAAATGGGTGGTGGAAAAGCCCGACGTGTTCGTGCAGCGGCGCGACAATCCGTATCCGCAGTACACGTTCAACGGGCCGAATTTGAGCAACGACGGGCGCGTGGCAGTCTATCTTGAAGACCATTATTATTCCAAGTCGGACTGCGCGGTCGTGTTCAAGCGGGTAGATACCGCGACGGGCGACACGCGCTACATTTACCACGGAAACGACGGTACGGGTATGCCCTGGAACGATACCGCACAGATTGACTTTCTGAATCCGGTGGCGCGCGAGGAGGTCATGCAGGAAATCCTGCACGTGGCGCGCAACTTCCCGATTATCCGTTTTGACGCAGCGATGGTGCTGGCAAAGAAGCATATCCGCCGCCTGTGGTATCCCGAGCCGGGGCATGGCGGCGACATTGCGACGCGCGGCGAGTACGCGCTCACGCCCGAAGCGTTCGAGCAGGCAATCCCCACCGAATTCTGGCGCGACGTGGTGGATCGGGTGGCGCAGGAAGTGCCCGACACGCTGCTGCTCGCCGAGGCGTTCTGGATGATGGAAGGCTATTTTACGCGCACGCTCGGTATGCACCGCGTCTACAACAGCGCGTTCATGAATATGCTCAAAAAAGAAGAGAACGCCAAATACCGGCAGACGGTGCAGAACACGATTACGTTCGACCCGCAGATTCTCAAACGCTACGTGAATTTCATGAACAATCCCGACGAGGAGACGGCGGTCGCCCAGTTTGGCAAGGGCGACAAATATTTTGGCGTGTGTACGCTCATGGTCACCATGCCGGGCTTGCCGATGTTCGGGCACGGGCAGATCGAAGGATTTGAAGAAAAATACGGCATGGAATATATGCGCGCCTACCGCGACGAGCAGCCCGACCAGTACCTGCTTGACCGCCACTGGCACGATATTTTCCCGCTCATCAAAAAACGCTACCTGTTTGCGGGCGTGGAGGACTTCCTGTTCTACGACGTGTGGTCGAACGGCTCAGTGAACGAAAACGTGTTCGCCTACTCAAACCGCGCGGGCGACGAATATGCCGTCGTCTTCTATAATAACGCCTACAGCCGCGCTGACGGCTGGATTAACGTGTCCTGTCCGTACGCCGTCAAGACGGGAAGCGGCGAGGACGACAAAAAACAGGTGACCCGCACGCTCGGCGAAGGGCTGCGCCTGAAACGCGGCGACGATTATTTTATGATTTTCCAGGAACAGCGGTCGGGGCTGTGGTACATCCGCCGGAACAACGACATCATCGACCACGGAATGTACACCATGCTGAACGGCTTTGAAAGCCAGGTTTTTTGGAATATCCGGCAGGAAAAAGACGATGCCGAAGGCAAATGGAGTACGCTCTGCGCGTTCCTGAACGGACGCGGTACGCCCGACATGGAAATTGCCTGGCAGGAATACCATTACCGCGAGTTGTACGAGGCCTTCAAGGCGGTCATCTCGCCGGAATTGGTCGCGCAGGCTCATGCGCTCCTGCTTACGGCAAAAGAACGCAAGGCGCAGGGCATCAAGGCACCGACTGCGGCGGCAATCCTGCATTCGGTCGAAGAAAACGCGATCCGTTTCTACGAAATCGCGATTGCCTTTGCCGGACGCGAGCAGGTCGGCCTGAAAAAAGCGAAAAAACTGCCGTCCGCCGAAAAACAGCTTGCCGCATACAAAAAAGGACTGGCGGCAATCGTCAAGGCAGTGCCAAAACTGACCAATCCGCTTGCGGAGGCGGAAACAGCGGCGTTGTATGCGTCGCTTGCCAAGGCGACCGACGCGGCAGGCTTTATCTTCAACGGCGCGCGCGCCCACAACGAAGGCATCGTGCTTTTGCTTGGCTACGCGCTCGTGCGGGACATTGCCGAAGCGGGATTTGCGCGCACTTGGGCATTCGACCGCAAGCTGCATGAATTCTTGCAGGAGGCGGGCGCGGATTCTGCCGGACTGCGGAACTGCTACGGCCGGATGTTCGCCCTTGCCGCCGAAAAACAGCCGACGCTTTCGGGCAAACAGACCGAAAAAGATGCCGCGTACCTGCTGGCAGAACGGCTCGTCCACGGTAAGGACGCCTGGCTGCTGACCGAAACGCATTGGTTCGACAACGTGCAGTGGTTCAACAAGGAACTGAGCGATTCCAGCCTGTTCTTTGCGGTCGCCCTGCCGTTGCTGTCGAGCGCGAAAGAAAAGCAGCAAAAACTGCTCGCGCTCTACAAGACGCTTGCCAAAGCAAAGGACAAGGCGAACTATCATGCCGACGACTTTGTGAAACCGTTCGCGCCAAAGGTCAAAGCCACAAAGCCGAAAAAAACAACGACGAAAAAATCGGCTGAAACGGCAAAGACGAAAGGCGCGAAGCCGGCAACCAAAAAAGAAGCGACGAGCAAAAAGAAGTAATGCATAATCCCCGATGAACGGTCGGGGATTTTTATTGCAGGCTTTCCAGTGCGGACACGACCGACTGACGCGCGTTTGCCGCGAGCGGCTTGCCAATCTGCGTGGGCGCAAGTGCCTCCGCCACGTTTGCGGGCATGGCAGGCATCTCGCCGACCGTGTGTTTGATGTAGTCGGCGTTCAAAGCGGGATGGTCGCGGATGACGAGCACCACCACGCTTTCGTCGTAATCGGTCAGGTCGCGGTTGTTGCGGGCGGCGGCGTATGCGGACGCGGTGAGCCGGTCGGCAAAAATGCCGTATTTCATGAAAAGCCTGCGGCATGCGTCATCGACCTGTTCGTTCGTCACCTGCATGGGAAAAACCAAATTTTTGAGCATCAGCTCGTTGTTATGGAACACGTCTTCCAGCCGCTCTAGATTGGACGGGCTTGCGGGGTCTGCGCCTTCGCGCTTGGCAAAGGGAATCATGCCGTCCATGACGGCGCATTGCCCCTGCATATCAAGGATAAGTTCGTCGGTCGTGGGGCAGATAAAGCCGTTCACGGGAAGCGAAAGCCGCCAGCTGTACAGCCCCGCCACCAGATTGCTGTAGTTTCCCGGTGCCATGGCGTAGTAAATATCGGAATGCACGTCTTTTTTCAGGCGGCTGAACGCATACGGATAGAAAAATGTCTGCGGCATAAGGCGGCCGATGTTCGCGGTGTTCGCCACGGTCAGCCGGTATGTCTCGACCAGCGCACGGTCGGCAAATAGCTCCCGTACCAGCTTGTGGCAGTCGGCTTCCGTGCCGTCAATCTCAATCGGATAGATGTTTCCGCCGTTCCAGACAAAATCGCTTTCGGCAAGTCCGCGCGGCGCGCCTTTGGGATAGAGCAGCACGGCTTTGAGATGCGTTTTTCCGCGCAACGCCCGCGCAAGGCTCGCGCCCAGTTCGCCGACGGTCGCGTCCAAAAAAACGGCAGAGCCGCCTTTGAGCTGAAAAATCGTCTCCATGCAGTTGACGAGGTAGGCAACGCCGAAATCCTTGTGGCTGCCCGTGGGCGTGTCGCAAAGTTCGAGCGTAAAGAAACGGTCGTTGCGCTTGGTCACTTTCGGCTCGAACGGAAAGGCGCGCGTCGCAATCGTCTCGCAGATAATCGGGCTGAATTCTTCGTTGATACACGCGGAAGTGAGCGCGCCGGCAATGCTCGCGAACGGCGTTTTTTCGTTCGTGTATAAAATCCAGCGGCGCAAATCGGGGCTTTCAGAGGGAATGAACAGGCCGCCGTCCTGCGGCATACAGTCGGTGACCGCACGTTCAAAATTGACAAAAAAATCGCTGTTCCGTGTGCTGTTAAATTTCATATTCCACCCAAAAAGAGTTTAGCGGAAAAAACGACTTAGTGCAATTCCACCCGGTATTTGTTGACGAACGCGCAGGGGCGATAGGAGAGTTTTGCCTGCCGCAGCCCGTCGTCGCCCAAATCCTGCTCGCGGTTGATGAGCGTCACCGATGCGGGCAGCATTTTTGCCTGCTCGTTGTTCACGACTTGATAAATGCCGTGCACGCCGTCAATGCCTTTTTCAAAATGCGTGGCGAACATCGTGCCGCCCGCAATCACTTCGCCAAGGCTGAATCCGGCGGGCATCCCGTCCGCGTACACGATGATTCCCGCAAGGCGCAGCGGCTTGCGGTTCTGCAAGGCGATGGCACACACTGAAAAATCGCCGTCGTATTCGTTCCGAGCCAGCCGCGCGTCATGCCAACGGCGCAAGATTTCCTGCGCGTCGTTCACGGTCGTGTCGTCAATCGCCCTGACTTCCGCCGAATATGCCGCATGAAAGCCGTTGACGAGGTTTTTCTTTTTGTGGAACGCCTTGCCGCGCAGGAACGCCAAATCGTCGCGCCGGTACAGATAGTCGCAGTTGTCGCGGTCAAGGCGGGGCGAAAGTCCGAGCGCGGAAAAAATACCCGCGTTTTCTGTCGCGTTCCGCTCCGACAGGTTTTTGATATACGCGCACGACTGCGCATCGGGAGAAGCGATAATTGCCCGCACCGTCTGTTCGTCGGGAAAGTCGCCCACGAGCGAGAGGAATCGTTTGCCGCCCGCGTCGTGTCCGCACAGCAACAACGTGCCGTTGCTTACGCGGCTGATAGTATATTGGTAGGTATGATTGTCCAGCAGCACCGAAGCCAGCGTGTATTCGCAGATGCCGTCCGCCTGCTTTTGGAAGAACGGCAGCAGTTCGTCGCCCATGTCGTCTGAAACTGGCTTGTACTGCGGAAAATCAGGAATCAACGGCATCACTCGTTTATTTCAGCCGCAGCTTTGCGTAGACGCTGGCGGAATTCGCAACCTGGAACGAGCCGTCAAGATCCGTGTACCAGGTCTTTTTTACGTACACTTCATCCTGCACGCCCAGACGCACTTTTGCCGACAGCGGCAGCTCGTAGCTTATCGTCCCTAGTCCGATACATTCCCAGCCCGTGTCGGAACGCAGCTGCTTTTGGTCGGCAAAATCATACATGACGTATCCGTGAAAATCAACGGCAATCGTATGTCCCGTCGTATGCCGCCATTTCCAGCGCAACACGGTCTCCGCGCCGATGGTATAACTGTATTCGCGGTCCAAGCCTTCATCGTATGACACCTGACTCCGATACGCCCCCCCCCAGTCCGTCGTACCGAGCACGTTGGCGGCCACATGCGCCTGCCATTCTATGTCCGAGTTTTCCTGCCGAATCCGCTGTTTGACGGCAAAACCCGGCGCGAGCGTGGAAAGCAGCCACATATTGTTCCAGATAAAATCGTACTCAAAGACCATGCCGAGCGTCGTGTCGGTTCGGTCGCCCTGTTTTGCCCGCGCAAAGAGCATACCGTCGCTCATGACGCGCACGTCGTGGAAGAGTTTTTCATGGATGGCAGACGTACCGTAGCCCGAGCCGACACCCAATCCAAAGGAAACGTCAAGATTAAACTGGCTGTACGGATTGTTCGAGTCGTGCCCGTAAGGGTCATTGTACACGATGCTGAGCCTGGGCGTTCCGAATACGGGGAACAGCTCGTTGCGCGAAGCGTCGCCGAACGACGAATGCATGAACGCCGTCCCGACGTTCAGCGCGACATCAAACTCAAAAATATTCCCGACCGTTCCGCGCGGACGTTGCCGCAGCAACAGCTCCGGCCACATCCGCTCCGGGTTTAGCGCATAGCCCAAAAGACGGTGGATTTCTCCGGCCTCAAGCGACAGGCGGTAGAGCATTTCTCCCATTGGGAATGCGCCGATTGAAGAATACACCAAGTCGTTTTTTGACGGCGCGTTCGTCTCGCAAAAATATTCCCACACAAAATCAGCGAGCGTGGCAAGCGCGAACGATTCAATGCGGTTCAGGTTCGCGCTCCGCCCAGCAAGATATGACAGTCCCCCTTGGTACGGATGCAGCACGAAATTCGTCCAGTACCAGTCCGTGTCCCATTTCATTTCGTGTTCATAAAAATGGAACATATAATCCCAGTTGACTTTTGTCCAGCCCGACCCAATCAGAAAACGGTTCCACAGGAATATGCCGCCCAGCGTGATTGCCGACCCCGAAAGCGCGACCAGATAATGCTTTTTGCCGTCGTTTTCTTCGTAGACGGGCGTACCGTATGTTTCGGTCGCGGAAAACAGGCGCGGCGCGTTAAACGTGATAGTGTCGGGCGCGGCTTGCGCCGACTGCGCGGACAAAGCCGAGCAGAGCACAATCGTCGCCATGACCGTGAGGAGCAGTTTTTTCATTATGCGATGATCTCGTCCAGTTTCTTTTTGAGATCGACGATACGTGTGTACAACTCGGTATAGTCGATGTCTTCCCGGCGGCGCAACGGCTCGACGATTGCTTCAATCGCGTTTGAAAGCGGCGTGAGCGAAACGTTGGCGGCAATGCCTTTGAGCGCGTGCGCGTCCTCGAACGCCGCCTTCAAATCCTTGGCGATAAGCGCCTTTCCCAGCGACGCGAATTTTTCGTTCGCCGCAACCATTTTTATCATCTTGAAATAAAAGGCTTCCCTGTTCAGGCAGCGCGCCATGCCTTCGTCATAATTCGCGCCATACGCGAGCAATGTTTCTTTTGACAGCATATAATCTCCTTCCTTTCGTGATGTCAGCGCATCGGCTTGAGCGTGTCCTCAAACGATGCCGCCGTTTCCGGGCTTTCGTTTTTGAGCGCCGTTCCCTGCTTTACCTGCTTGAGCAGTTCGTCCGTGGGGGTCGGCTTGCCAAAATAGAATCCCTGGATTTTTTCGCAGCCGTATTGCTTCAGAAACGCAAACTGCGCTTCGGTTTCAATGCCTTCGGCGAGCGTGTGGATGCCCAAGTCTTTTGCCATGGAAAGCAGCGCGCGCAAAATCACGCCGTTTTTTCCCGACGGATTGAAATTGCGCATGAAGCCGATGTCAAGCTTGATCAGGTCGAAATTCATGTCCTGCAACACGTTGAGCGACGCATAGCCGTCGCCAAAATCATCCATCCATACTTTGAAGCCCAGCTCGTGGAAGCGGTTGATCTGCTCCTGCAAGTCGGAGGCGTTGCGCGAAAATCCGCTTTCCGTCACTTCGATGATGAGCATATCATGCGGCACGTGATATTTGTCCGCAATTTCGGCAACCGCCGCCACCATATCGCGCTGGTCAAAATCCGTGCGGCAGAAATTGAGCGAGACGGGCACGGGAGTCAGGCCGCCCTGCCTGCGGACTTCGTATTCGCGGCACACTTCTTCCACCATGTACAAATCCATGCGCACGCCGAGGTTGTAGTCTTCAATGACGGGAACGAACGCCGCCGGAGACAGAAAGCCGCGCTGCGGGTCAATCCAGCGGGCGAGCGCCTCAAAATTGCAGACTTCGTCGGTCTGCGCGCGGACAATCGGCTGATAATAGGCTTTTATCCAGCGTTCTTCCAAAGCCTGATTGAAATTGGCGAGCACGTGCTGGCGGTCGTCGTACTCTTTCATCAATTTTCGGTCATAATAACAGACGGAATCAGTGTAGTTGCCGCGCAATGTCAGGCAGGCAAGCCGCGCGTAATCCATTGCCGTAATGATGTCCGCCGCGATTTCGCCGTTGTCCTGAAAAATGCCCGCATGGATTTCCGTGGGATTTCCCTTGCCAATCTGGCGCAGCCGCCGCTGAAAATCTTCCAGCAGCTGTTTGTGCTGAGCCGCGCTCGTCATCACGGCAAAATGATCCTCAGAAATGCGGGAGACCGGCATATTCGCGAACGTGTTCTGCAACACCGTCGCCGTTTCCATCAGCAGCCGGTCGCCTTCGGGATAGCCAAAGCGGGAATTGTACGATTTCATGTTCACGATGTCGATATAGATAAACGCCGCCGACTCGCCTTTTGCGGAAAGCCGTGC
Source organism: uncultured Treponema sp. (assembly GCA_947177175.1). GTDB lineage: Bacteria > Spirochaetota > Spirochaetia > Treponematales > Treponemataceae > Treponema_D. The sequence continues at coordinate 27,883 of CAMWTK010000021.1, read as the reverse complement.
TTTTTCCGCCTCGCACAGCGTCCTGAAATACGCCATGTTGGGCAATTCGGTGAGCGGGTCTTTTTCCGTCGTCCTGATGATATAGTTTTCTTCCGCCATACGGATCGACTTTGCCACGCGCGCCAGAATCATGTCGGGCATATCAAACGGCTTGGTGATAAAATCGCTCGCGCCGCGCTCAAAGCTTTCGATTTCCGCATCGTTTTGCGCCGTCAGGACAAGCGTCGGAATATGCCGTAGCATTTCGTCCATGCGCATTTCTCTGAGCACCTCAAAGCCGTCCATGTTCGGCATGGAAAGGTCGAGCAGCACCGCCGAAAGGATACTGCGATACTGACGAATCAACTGCAATGCCTCAAAGCCGTCGGAGGCCGTCTCCACCTTGTAGCGTTCTTCAAGAATATTGGTCAGCAGCATCCGGTTGACTTCTTCGTCGTCCACCACAAGCACAAGCGGTTTGCCCTGCATATTCTCGTCAAGTTCAAAATCAGCTGTGTCTGCCATAAATTCTCCTCGTGGCTCATAATGTTGCGCAAAAAACGCTCCTGTCATTATACCGAACGAAAGAAGTTTTTACTATAAGAAAGGGCGTTTAAAATGCAGAATGATTATCCCGCAGGATAATCATTCCGTCGCGCTGGGCCGTCTTGGATTTGAACCAAGGACCAAAGGATTATGAGTCCTCTGCTCTAACCGCTGAGCTAATGGCCCAAAAGATACTAGAGCATAGCATTTTTTTGCGATTAGTGCAATCAGTAGGCGCGCTCGTGTACGCCCGCAACGGCGCGGCCGCTCGGCTCGTCCATGCTTTTCCATGCCGCGTCCCATTCCAGGGCTTTTGCCGTTGAGCAGGCGACGCTCGCCTCATGGGGAACGGTACGCGCCGCAGTCTCGCTGGGGAACAGCCCTGAAAAAATCTCGCGGTAATAGTATGCTTCCTTGGTCGCCGGCGTGTTGACGGGAAAGCGTTTTGCGCGGCTGGCAAACTGCGCGTCGCTCACCTTGGTTTCTGCCACCTGCTTGAGCGTGTCGATCCAGTTGTAGCCTACGCCGTCGCTGAACTGTTCTTTTTGCCGCCAGCAGATTTCCGGGGGAAGCATGTCCTCGAACGCTTTGCGCAGCAGCCATTTTTCGATGCGCTGGCTGCCGTCCGCCTGTTTGACGCACAGTTTGTCCTGCGGATTCATGCGCATGGCAATGTCGATGAATTCTTTGTCCAAAAATGGCACACGCCCTTCCACGCCCCATGCCGAAAGGCTTTTGTTGGCGCGCAGGCAGTCGTACAAATGCAATTTGCTCATCTTGCGCACCAGCTCTTCATGGAATTCGCGGGCGTTCGGGGCCTTGTGGAAATACAGGTAGCCGCCAAAAAGTTCGTCGCTGCCTTCGCCGCTCAGCACCATTTTGATTCCCATCGATTTTATGACCCGCGCGAGCAGGTACATCGGCGTGGACGCGCGTACCGTGGTGATGTCATACGTCTCGATATGATAGATGACATCGGGCAATGCGTCCAACGCTTCCTGTACCGTAAAATGCACTTCGTGATGCACCGTCCCGATAAACGCGGCGGCTTTCCGCGCGGCGGCAAGGTCGGGGCTGCCCTCCAGACCGATGGCAAAACTGTGCAGGCGCGGCCACCATGCCGCTTCCGCGCCGTCCGTCTCCACGCGCTTTCCGGCAAACCGCTGGGTAATCGCCGCAATAATCGAGCTGTCCAGTCCGCCGCTCAGCAGCACGCCGTAGGGAACATCGCTCATCAGCTGTTTTTTGACGGCGGCTTCCAGCCCCGTGCGCAGCACGGCAAGGTCGCTCGTGTTGTCCATGACCGCCGCGGCATCTTCCCAGTCCCGGTGATACCAGCGCACCGGCTCGCGCGTCGCCAGCGTTCCCGCGCCTTTTCCGCCCACGAAATAGCAACCGTTGGGGAATTCTTCTATCGTACAGCACACGCCTTCCAGTGCCTTCAGTTCCGAGGCGACGTAATAGCGGCCGTCGGTATCCCAGCCCTGGTACAGCGGAATCACGCCGATTTCGTCACGCGCGATGAGATACAAATCTTTCTTGCTGTCATACAGGGCGAACGCAAAAATGCCGCTCAAATCTTCCAGAAAATCCGCGCCCTTTTCCTGATACAGCGGCAGGATGACCTCGCAGTCGCTCTGCGTCTTGAACGCATATTTCCCGTCATACGCCGCGCGGATGTCTTTGTGGTTGTAGATTTCGCCGTTCACCGCAAGAATGACCGACCCATCCGTGCTGACGAGCGGCTGCTTGCCCGACAGCGGATCGACAATGGCAAGCCGCTCATGGCTCAGCAGGGCGTTCTCGCCCGTGTACACGCCGCTCCAGTCCGGCCCGCGATGGCGGATTTTCCGCGACATGTCCAAAAGCTGCGCGCGCAGTTCGTCCCGCAGCCCTTCGTCAATCGGCTTGCTTCCCGCCGCCAAATCAAATGCACCCACAAATCCACACATCTTGCGCTCCCGTTTATGTTCTTGCGTTCGTCCCGAAAACGAAAAAAGGCATCTGCCGAAACTGCCGCGCACGGCGGACACTTTCGGCAGACACCTTTGTCTGCTGTTAAAACTATAGCGCAAACGCCCGGTGCGCGTCAACCGGCGGTTTCTGCGCCTGCCGCTACCGCGCTCCTGCCGCCTTGAGCAATACCGCCGTGTCCGTCGCCTCGTTCGCCGTCGCCAATATCGGCGCGGTCGTGCCGTATTTGTCCTTTGCGTTCACGTCCGCGCCTGCCGCTATCAGAAGCCGCACCGTGTCAGCCGCATTTTTCCGCGCCGCCCCCATCAGTGCGGTATCACCGTACCTGTTTTTCGTGTCCACGTCCGCACCTGCCGCAAGCAGGAGCCGTGCCGTATCCACGGTATTGAGCCTCGTCGCATACATCAGCACGGTGTTGCCGCTTCTGTCCTGTGCGTCCACGTTAGCCTTTGCCTCTATCAGAAGTCGCGCTGTCTCCACGGAATTGGTCTGCGCAGCCCACATCAGAGCGGTTAGACCGTGATTGTCTTTCGCGTCCACGTCCGCGCCGTCGGCAATGAGTCGCTTCACTTCTGCGGCGTTATTGTTCTTTGCCGCCTCAAAGAGCGCGTCAAACTTTGCATCCGCGAACGCGCCCATGGCGCAGAACAAGCCAATGACAAGAAAAGCAAATCTCCGTTTCATACGTGCCTCCATAAAGGTTGATTCGTGCGGAGGGGTTCAAACCCCGACGCTCAATTACGCTTGAGCGCACCGCTCGATTACGCTTGAGTGCATCGCTCGATTATGTTTGAGCGCACTGCTCAATTACGCTTGGGCGGACACCTCAAGCGGCTTTCCGGCGATACAGTTTCACGGTTTATACACCATACCGGCGGATAATGTCCTCTGCCACTTCCGTCCTGCCCTGCCGGTTGTCCATCGCGATTTTTTCGATGTGGCGGTGCGCCTGCGGCTCGGTCATGTTGAGCCGCGCGATCAAAAGGCACTTTGCGCGGCCGACGATGCGGCTTTCGTCCAGTTTTTTTTGCAGCCGCCGGTTTTCCGCCTCCAGCTTGGCGAGCCGCGTCTTGCTCGCCATCAGCAGTTTTACCGCCTGATAAAAAAAATCGGGGCTTATCGGCTTGGGAAGCACGAACACGCCGTCGTTTTCCACCTGCATCGAAATATCGTCCAGCTTTTCGCGCTGCACCACCAGAATAACGCCCGCAGACGACGATTCCGCAGCGTGCAGGGCGAACGCGTCGCCCAGTTCGTTGGAAAGCGGCGTGTCGATGATGATGATGTCGAATTCGCCGTCAAGCAGATACCGCCGCGCCTCCGAGCCGTCCGTCGTGGTCACGATGCGGCTGAACGCCTGGGACTGGAGCAGATCGCTGATGATGCCCATGGTCGTGCTGGCATTGGAAACGATAAGAACGCTCTCCATACGAGTGCCTAGCGATCTCCGCCTGCCGCGTCGTCCGCGTCCGCCGCAAAAAACGCATCGACCGTCGCCTGCGTCAGCACCGACCGCACGAACGCGCTTGATTCCGCGCACGAGCGGGCTTCGTCCACGGTCTGCGGCAGCGAGACAAAAGCCGTTTTGCCGTTCCATGCCGGCGAATTTTCGTCTTTCGGTTCGGCAAGCTGGCGGTGCTGCTCAATGCCTTCCAGCCCTGCCGACAAAATGAGCGCGAGCGCAAGGTACTGGTTGCACGATGCGTCAGGCGAGCGCAGTTTGAGGTACGCCCCGTGCCCGGTCGGCTCAGGCACCCGGATCAGCTGGTTGTACTGCGCGCGCGTCCAGGCGATTTCACGGGGCGCGCCGTTCCAGGCGAGCCGTTCGTAAGACTGCCGCAGCGGATTCAAGAACGCCGTCATCTCGCGGATGCGGAAGAGAATGCCCGCAATGAACGCGCGTGCGTCGGGAGCAAGTTCCTGCTCCGCAAGCAGATTTTTTTCGTTCTTGTACAGCGCGATGTTGATGTACAGCCCGCTTCCCGCGCCGTCGGCAACCGGCTTGGGCAGGAACGACGCGAACAGCCCGTAGCGGTCGGCGACGGTCTTGACCACGGTCTTGAATGTGCTCAGATTATCCGCCGCGTTGAGCGGCGTGCTGCGCCGGAAATCGACTTCGTTCTGCCCCGGTCCTTTTTCATGGTGGCTCGACTCCGGGCGCACGCCCATTTGCTCTAGCGTCAGGCAGATTTCGCGGCGCACGTTTTCGCCCCGGTCGCGCGGCGCCAAATCGCAGTACTCGGCATGGTCGTGCGGCGTGTCCGTGGGATTGCCTTTGTCGTCCAGCTGGAACAGGTAGAATTCGCATTCCGTGCCGATTTTGCAGTCGTAGCCTTTTTCCGCCAGTTTTTCCACCGTCCGCTGCAACAGAAACCGTGAGTCGCCCGTGAACGCCGTGCCGTCCGCCGTGCGCACCGTGCAGAAAAACCGCACCACGCGCCCGTTCTGCGGCCGCCACGGAAGCACGCACAAGGTCGCGGGGTCGGGAACGATGAACAAATCCTGCGCCACGCCCGAAAATCCCGCCACCGCATTCGCGTCAAAGGCAATGCCCGTCTCGAACGCCCGCGCCACTTCCGTCGGCTGGATAGAAAGCGACTTTATCGCCCCGAAAATATCGATAAAAAACAGCTTGATGAATTTTACGTCGTGCTCGTGCAGATACGCCAACGCTTCGTCTTTTGTGTACATTCCGACTCCTTATGCCAGCAACGATTCGTCGCCGGTGTCTTTTTCAAATGCTGCGGCATCCATCGTGCCCGTAATCACGGCGGCAGAAAGCACCGCGTACTCTGCCCAGGTTTTTCCGAGCGCGGCAAGTTCCCGCGCGGCAATGCGCGAAAAGGCGAACGCGCCGTCGGGGCGCAGGTGGCTGTTGTCCGTCTTGCCGTCGGGAAAATTGTCGTATAGTCCGCGGTCAAAATGCATGAAAAGCGCGCGGCTTGCCGTTTCGCCGACGGCCGCCAGATATGCGCCTGTGAGCGCGGTCATGTCGATGCAGGGGACGCGCACAGCGCGCGCGGTTTCGATGACGGCGGCAGGGTAGTCGCCGTGCGTGTCTTCCAGCGTATGCTCGGCAGAGAATTTCCGGCGGGCAATCGGCGTGAGCAGGACAGGTTTTACGCCGCGCGCGCGCAACTCACGCACGAACAGCGCAAGGTTCGCCCGGTACGCGCCGCCTTCGCCGGGATCCGTATACCGCGCGGGGTCTTGTTTTTTTTCGTCGTTATGCCCGAACTGAATGAGCGCGAAGTCTCCCGCCCGCGCGGCTTGTTTTACCGCGTCAAACCGGCCTTCGTCGATAAAACTTTTGGTGCTGCGTCCGTTTTTGGCAAAATGCAGGAATTCCGTTTCCGGGGGAAAAAATCGCGCCAGTTCCTGCACCCAGCCGGTCTGCGGATACGTCGTGCAGTCGTTGTACTGCATGATTGAGTCGCCCAAACATAAGATTCGCATTGTTCGCTCCAAGCCTGTTATTCGACGGTGACCGATTTTGCCAGATTCCGTGGCTTGTCGGGGTCGTTCCCGCGCTGGACGGCGCAGTAATAGGCGAACAGCTGCGCGGGAACAATCGCCAGAATGGGGGAGAGCGCGTCGGCAACCGGCGGAATCGTAATCACCGTGTCCACCGCGTCCGTGAACGCGCCCTTGGTGTCCTGCGTGATGACCATTGTCGCCGCGCCGCGCGCCTTTACCTCAAGGATATTGGACGCGATTTTTTCGTACAGCTCACGTTGCGTGGCAATGCCGACCACCAACGTGTTCGTGTCCATGAGCGCGATCGGTCCGTGCTTCAGCTCGCCGGCGGCAAACGCCTCGCAGTGCATATAACTCACTTCCTTGAGCTTGAGCGCGCTCTCAAGCGATGACGCGCTGTCGAACAGCCGTCCGATGTAAAAAATCTTCGCCTTGTTGAACTGACGGCTCGTGAATTTCTGAATATCGCTCTGATTGTCCAGAATCTGCTGCACTTTGTCCGGCAGGGCGGCCACGTCCGCAAGCGTCTGCGCGTAATCTGCCGGCGAAATCGTGCCGCGCGCCTGCGCCATTTTGAGCGCGAGCAGGTACAGGCACATCAGCTGCGTAGTGTAGGCTTTGGTGGAGGCGACCGCGATTTCAGGTCCCGCCCATGTATAGATAACTTCGTCCGCCTCGCGGCTGACGGTGCTGCCCACGCAGTTGGTAATGGCGATTACTTTTGCGCCCGCCGCCTTTGCGAGTCGGAGCGCGGCGAGCGTGTCTGCCGTCTCGCCCGACTGGCTGATGACGATGAACAAATCGTCCTTGTGCAAAATGGGGTTGCGGTAACGGAATTCACTCGCCACGTCCACCACCACGGGAATACGCGCGAAATGCTCGAACACGTATTTTCCCACCATGCCCGCATGATACGCCGTGCCGCATGCCGTGATCACCACGCGCCGCGCGTTCGTCCAGTCCTCGCCGAACGTGATTTCGTCAAACTGAATGTCGCACGGTTTGCCGTCCGCGTCCTGCACGAGGCGCGGGCGCAGCGTGTCGGTCAGTGCCTTGGGCTGCTCGTAAATTTCTTTCAGCATGAAATGCGCGTAGCCGCCTTTTTCTGCCGACGAAATGTCCCAGTCCACGTGATACGGCTCGCGCTTGATTTTTTCGCCCGCCGCCGTAAACAAATCCACGTGGTCATCGTACAGCACGGCGACTTCTTTTTGGTCAAGGAAATAGACATCGCGCGTGTACTCAAGGATTGCCGGAACGTCGCTCGCAATAAACTGCTCGCCCGTTCCCAAGCCGACGATCAGCGGGCTTTCCTTGCGCGCGGCAATAATTCGGTCGGGAAAATCCTTGCAGACTACGCCGAGCGCGTAACTGCCTTCCAGCTGCGCGAGCGTCTCCAGCACCGCCTTAAAAATCTCGCCCGTTTTTTTGTAATGATAACTGATGAGGTGCGTGATGACTTCCGTGTCGGTCTGACTGCGGAACACGATTCCCTGATTTTGCAGCCATGCTTTGAGCGTGGCATAGTTTTCGATGATGCCGTTATGCACGACGGCGATTGAACCGCTGATGTCGGTGTGCGGGTGCGCGTTCGTGTCGCTCGGCTCTCCGTGGGTCGCCCACCGCGTATGCCCGATTCCCACCGAGCCTCGGACAGTCTCCTTTGCGACGGCCGCTTCCAGAAATTTGAGCGCGCCTTTTGTCTTGCGCACGACAATCGTGTCATCGTCAAGGACGGCAATGCCTGCGGAGTCGTAGCCGCGGTACTCCAGTTTTTTGAGCGCGTTGATCAGAACGGGAGTCGCTTCCCGATGTCCCACATAGCCAACAATGCCACACATAGACCCCTCCCGGCGCAATGCCATCGGGGTTCATTCTACACGATTGCGTCCAAAACCGCAACTACGTCGGGATTGCCTGCCCTGCGGACTGCGGCAATGTCAGGTCGGAATTGTCCAACTTTTTCTTTTGCATGGGGATAAAACTGAGAATACAGGGGGCAGGCAAAAAAACACGGCGTATTTTAAAAATATACGCCGTGTTTTTAAAAAAGTACGGCGTGTTTTTGGGGAAAATACGCCGTACTTTTTTCGGAAAAAAGCGGGAATTTTTTTGCAGAAGGCGGGATTCTTTTACAAAAAACGGGGAATTTTTGCCGAAAAAACGGCAAAATTGGACAAAACCGACTTTTTTGGAAAAGGGCAGTCCGCCTCGCCGAAGCGATTATTTGCCCACGCAGAAATGCGCGAAAATCGAGCCGAGTACGTCGTCGGGGGTAACGTCGCCCGTGACCGTGCCGAGCGCGTCCAGCGCATCTTCAAGGTCCTGCACGACGGCATCGAGCGTGTAGTCTTTGGTGAGCGCGAGCGCATGGGTGACGCTTTCGAGCGCGGCCTGCACGGCGACTTTCTGCCGCTCGCTGCCCAGGCCGCTTTGGGTTCGGGCGGACGCTTTGCCTGCGGTCAGGCAGTGTTTTACCGCCGCGCACAATGCGGCAATGCCCGCGCCCGTTTTTGCGGACACGCACTGTTTGTCCGGGGGAATCTGCGTACCGCTCACATCGCTCTTGTTCCAGACGACGAGCAGCGGGGCGGTCGTCTGCGCGATGAACGTGCGGTCGTCCTCGGTCATGCCCGCGCTTCCGTCCACCACGTACAGCACGAGGTCGGCATCGTCCGTCAGGTCTTTGGCGAGCGCAACGCCGCGCGCCTCAATGGCATCTTCCGTCCGGCGCAGGCCGGCAGTGTCGAACAGCCGCGCGGGAATGCCGTCAAAATCGACCCAGCTTTCCAGCCAGTCGCGGGTCGTTCCGGCAATATCGCTCACGATGGCGCGGTCTTCTTTGAGCAGCGCGTTGAACAGGCTGCTTTTGCCCGCGTTCGTCCGCCCGCACAGGACGACGCGTGCGCCGTCCTGATAGATTTTTTCGCTCTGCCATGACGAAGCAAGGTCGGCAAGCACCGCGCGCGCGCGTTCCAAATCGGCAGGGTGAAAAGAATCGCGGATTGCCGTTTCGTCCTCAGGATACTCAATGTCCACTTCAATGGCAGCGAGCGTGTCCACCAGCCGTTTTTTTACGTCGTCAATCGTGCGGTACAACTGCCCGGCAAGCCGACCCGCCGCCCGCCCGCGCGAAACGTCGGTCTTTGCGTCGATGATTTCCCGCACGGCCTCCGCCTTGGTCAGGTCAGTCTTGCCGTTCAGATAGGCGCGGAACGTGAATTCGCCGTGTTCTGCCGCGCGGAAACCGTGTGCCAGCAGCAGGTTGTACACCGCGCTCACCACGGAAACGCCGCCGTGGCAGCTGATTTCGACCATATCTTCGCCCGTAAACGATTTGGGGGCGCGGTATACCGAAAGCATCACCTCGTCAATGCGGCGGTCGCCGTCAATAATCCAGCCGTAGATGAGGGTATTGCCCGGCGCGGAACGCAGCGCGTCCGGGCGGGAAAAAAGCGGGGCAATCAGCGCGATGCAGCCGTTGCCGCTCGTGCGCACAATGCCGAGCGCGGCGGGGGCAAGAGCAGTGGCGATTGCGGCAATCGGTTCTTCGGGGGTGTAGCCGGTCGTGTCCATGGCGTTCCGTCACGTGCCGCTTTCGCTGTAGGCCTGCCACAGCTTGCGGATAGTTCCCAGCGACGGGAACGCCTGCGTCCGCTCTTGGGCGCGGATAGAATCGAGCGCGGAAATGCCGTTCGGTTCTGTCGCCGTTGCCGTCGCTTCCTGATTCAGCGGCGCGATCGGTTCGACCTGTGCGCCCCGGCTGAGCGCGGGCTTGCGGAACTGGGACGACGCTTCGCTTGCGGCACCGGCATACACCGCGTCGCCGATGTCGGGCAGAATATCGTCGTAGCGTCCGCTGTTGTTCCAGTACATATAGCCCCTGCCCACGGAATCGCGCACGCCGAAAATTTGCTGTTGCACGTAGTTGGCGTTATAATACTGGCGGTCGTAGCTCACGCCCAGATAGAACGCCTGCACCCAGGGGCGCACGATGATCCGGTTCCGGCCGATGACCGTGTTGCGGTACGTCCCGTAAAAATAAATGCGGTACGGCCGTTCGGCATAGGGCTTGTAGTTCAAAAAACTCTGCTCAAAATGGCTCGGATAGAACATGGGGCAGATGACATCCACGTATTCGGCGAGCAGCTCCACGTCCTGCCCCGTGCGCGTGCCGGAGCGGTACCAGCCGTTCGCGCCGTAAATGTCTATGCCGATCGGCGCGTCAATGTTCCGGCGCGCATACGACAGGAACGAAACGAGCGCGCTTTCTTTGTCCATGCCTTCGCTGCGCCAGCGGTATCGTGCCGAGCCTAGATTCCTGCCGTCCGTGGGAAAGCGGATATAGTCAAACTGGATTTCGTCGAATCCGCGGCTGATAAGTTCCTGCGCGATGCGCACGTCGTATTCCCAGACTTCCGGGCAATACGGATCGACCCAGTTTTCGTCGTAATAGACCAGCTTCTGCCCGGTTACCTCTCCGGCGTCGTTCTTTATCTCCTCATAGCCGCGCGTACCGACCCATGGTCCGTTCGTCGAGGCGTTCCAGATGGCGTACTTGCCTTTGTCGTACTGCGACAAATGCTTGTCCTTGAACACGACGATGCGGGCGACCAGATAAATATTGTCCTGCTTGAATGCTTCCACAAAATGCTCAAGGTCGATGCTGTAGCGGCTCACAAAGCCTTTTTCCGTAACGAGCGGATCTTTGGTGTTGTAGCGCAGCAGCCCGTAGTCGTCCTTCATGTCGATGACGAGCGCGTTCAGCTTGTTGTCGCGGAGAAGCTTTTTGTATTTGGCAATGCCGGCCTCCGTCGTCACGTGGTTTGCGGGGCAGTACACCGCCTTCCGCTCCAGCGCCTTTTCCGCGTAGCGCGACGTGCACAGTTCCGGGCGGAGCATCCACAGTTCGCCGAGCGCGATGCCGCCGCCGTTGCCGTTCGGAATCCATGCGGCGTACAGCGTGTCGTTCGGCGCGAGCAAACTAAAATACGGCGCCCAGTGTTTGTACGCGGCCGGGAGCGTTCCCGGCCGCGCGTCATTCCGTGCCGGGACGACCGCCGCCACTTCGCCGGGGCGCGTGTACAGCAATTGCCCCCCGTCCCAGAACAGCGCGTCAATCGTGTCCGCCGGTTCGGTGCCGGTGTACAGCAGCTCCGCCTTTTTTTCGTTCCAGTTGAAGCGGTAGATGTTTGGCAGATAACTCTGCGACACGAACACTTCGGTCACGGGGAATCCGTCCGCGCCCGTAAAGATGACCGGCAGGATGTCGGCGATTTCGTCGGGATAGGTCTGCGTGGGCATCGCCCGAAAGCCTTTGCTCACGTCGTTCCACTTTGGCTTTGCCCGCTCGGGAAGATAATAGGAGAAGCCGAAAATCGGGTGCGACATGAACACGGCAAGCTCCGTCTGCGGCGGAACGGCGGGCGTAATCGTGCCGTCCGCGTTGGTGACCGCCGCCTTTCCCGTGCCGGAAACCGTCATGCTCGCCACGGCAACCGCCTTGATGCCCGCCGTGCTGTCGCTCATTGAGCCGAGCGAACGCCAGTGCAAGCCGCCGTCATGCGTGATGAACACCGTGTCCTTGGTCGCCGTCACCAGAATATCGGCATTGGTCGGGTGCACCGCCAAATCCTTGAGCTGATGAATCTGCTTGCGGAAATGAATGTTCTTGCCGTCGTATTCTTTGATCGTCAGGAACGGCAGCCCCTCGTTGCGGAACTCGAACGTCGTCAGGTTGCTCGACGTGAGGATTCCCTTTGAGGTCATAAAAAACCACCGGTCGCCGCCGCTCTCGTTCACGCGGATAATCTTGGAGACCTTGCCGCCCACCCACACGGGAATCGCCGTCTTGACCGCAGAAAGCTTGTACAGCCCGCTTTCCGCGCCTACGAGCATAAAGCCGGGCGATTCCTTTTCCTGCGCGGCCGCCACGTCCGTCTTTTGCTCCGTCTCCGGCTGGCTTTCCGCAAGCACGTAGGACGACTTTGCCGGGCGGGCAGCAGCCTGACAGGAGACGAACAACAGCATACAAACGATATGAACAGAGAGAATTCGCATATCTTCCTTATCGGCAGAAAACTGAAGCGATAAAAGAAAAAACATCGCGCCGCACCGGGCGATATAAATAGATGAAACCGGCATTTTGCGGTACACTTTCGTATGCGCGCCGATTTTTTCCGTCCGCTGGACATCTGCCTGCTCGCCGCCTACCTTGCCGCCATTGCCGCTTCGCTTTTTCTGCTGCGCGGCGCGCGGACGGGAACGCCCCTGCTCGTCGTCAACACGCCCGACGGCGAATTCGTCTACCCGCTGGACACAGACCGCACGATACCGGCGGCGGGCGCGCTCGGCATGTCAACCCTCGTCATTCGGGACGGGCGTGCGTCCTTTGCGCAATCCCCGTGCCCGAACAAGGACTGCCTGCGCGCCGCCGCAATTTCCCGCACCGGCGAATGGGCCGCCTGCCTGCCCAACCGCATCCTTATCCGCATCGAATCCGCCGCCCGCCCCGCATTCGACGCGATGACGGGATAAGGCGGCAAAGCAAGCACTGCGCCATTCCTTATCGTAAGGATTTGCCCGCGCCGTCCTGCCGTTCCTTACGATAAGGAATGCTGCCAGCGGTCGGGGCAGGTTTCCTTATGATAAGGAATGCTGACTTTTGCCCAGGACGCAAATCCTTATGATAAGGAAACCCGTTTTTGCTCCGGGCGGACTTCCTTATGGTAAGGAACGCCGACTTTTGCCCAAAACGCAAATCCTTATGGTAAGGAACGCTGGTTTTGTTCCGGGCAACGTTCCTTATTTTAAGGAACGCCGCCCGGAAGAAAAGCAGTCTTTCTCCGTTTGTAGAAAGTTCGCCCGAAAGAAAAGCGACATTCCTACGCTTGTAGAAAGTTTGCCCGAAAGAAAAGCGACGTTCCTACGCTTGTAGAAAGCCCGCCCAAAAGAAAAGCGACGTTCCTATGCCTGTAGAAAAACCGCCCAAAAGAAAATCGCCCTTCCTACGCTTGTAGAAAGCCTGCCCGAAGAAACCGACCTTTCTACACGTGTAGGAAACCTCCGCGAGCAGGGTGGCAGCCGCGCCGTTTGTTGACAAAGCGTGCGCCGTGGCATACGATAAGGGAACGTCCGGCAGACCGAACGGAACGGCGCGCGGACACAAGGAGCAACCGTGGCAAAAAAGAAAAACGCGATCGTCTACCGCTGTTCGGAATGCGACTACACCCAGCCGCGCTGGCTCGGCCGCTGCCCGGAGTGCGGCGCATGGAACACGCTTCAGGAATGCATTGCCGACCCCCACGCGAACGCGGCGGTATCCGTGGGCGGTGTGGCGGAAAAGGCGAAGCCCGTGCCGCTGGAGAGTGTCTCCGCTCAGGAAGGCGCGCGGCTTATGACGGGAATCGGCGAGTTTGACCGCGTGCTCGGCGGCGGCGCGATGAAATGCAGCGCGATCCTGATTGGCGGCGAGCCGGGGATCGGCAAAAGCACGCTCCTGTTGCAGACCGCCGCGCAAGTGCGAAAAAGCGAGCCGGGCGCGACGGTGCTGTACGTCTCCGGCGAAGAATCCGCCGGGCAGATAAAAGGACGCGCGGACCGGCTCAGTCTGAGCGTGGCCGGGATCGAAATGCTGTGCACGATGCGCCTTGAGGACATCCGCGACGCGCTGCACGCGCTCAACCCGCTGTTCGTGGTGGTCGATTCCATTCAGACCGTGTACAGCGTGGAGGCGGGCATCGTCCCCGGCACGGTGAACCAGCTCAAATATTGCGCCAGCGAACTGATCGGCTGGGTCAAGGAGCGCGACAGCGTGCTCGTGATGACCGCGCACGTGACCAAAGAAGGCATGATTGCCGGGCCGAAAAGCCTTGAGCATCTGGTTGACACCGTGATTTCGTTCGAGCGCAACGACGACGAAGTGCGGTTCCTGCGCGCGCAGAAAAACCGTTTTGGCAGCGTGGACGAGCTGGGCATTTTTGCCATGACTGACCGCGGGTTGGAAGGCATTGCCGACCCGAGCGCGCTGTTCGTCACCAAGCGGGAGGGTGCGACCCCGGCGGGCATCGCGAACACCTGCGTTTTTGAGGGCAGCCGCAGTTTTCTGGTGGAGATTCAGGCGCTCACCGTTCCCGCAAAGGCGACCATCAGCCGCGTCTACAGCGACCGGATTGACAGCGCGCGCGTCGCCCGCGTTGCCGCCGTGCTTGAAAAGCGGACGGGCATGCGTTTCAGCGACCAGGATTTGTACATCAACGTGGCAGGCGGTGTGCGCCTGACCGAAAGCGCGATTGATGCCGCGCTCGCCGCCGCCCTCTATTCCGCCCGCACCGACGTTGCCGTCGGCGAGAACACCGTCATCATCGGCGAGCTGAGCCTTGCCGGCGAAATCCGCCCCGTTCCCCGCCTGAAACAGCGCGTCAAAACCGCAAAAGACCTCGGCTGCACCCGCCTGTTCACCCCCGAAACCGAACCCGGCTGCACCCGCACGGAAAACATTCAGGCAATGATCAAAAATGTGTTCGCCCCCGCGCCAAAAGCGGGGTGAGGGGACATTCTATCTCAGAAAGCCCCCGCTGTGCAATATGCCAAAAAACTTACGGACGTATCTCATATTTAGGGCAAGAACGTTTCCCGCCCCCCGCCACAAAAAAGGGAAAAGGACACCTTGGCAAGGTTTCCTTTTCCCTTTCAAACCTTTTTTCTTCCAAACGGACGCGCTAGTTTTCGTCCTCGTCCTGCAATGCGTCGTAGCCGCTTTCGCCGGTGCGGACTTTGACGACTTCGGCAATGTCGTGCACGAAAATCTTGCCGTCGCCGATATGCCCGGTGTACAGTGCCTTGCGCGCCGCGTCAATCACGTGGTCCACGGGTACTTTGCTCACCACCACTTCCACCTTAATCTTGGGCAGCAGCGTGATGTCAACGGGCGCACCGCGGTAGAATTCGCCCGCGCCTTTCTGGTAGCCGCAGCCCATTACGTTGGTCACGGTCATGCCCGTAATGCCGATGCCGTTGAGCGCGCGCTTGAGCGCGTCGAATTTGCCCTGCCGCGTGACAATCGTCACCTGGCTCATCTTCTTGCCGTCCACGCTCGACAGGCGCACCACGGGAATCGCCTGTTCGGCAGGCAGCGCGACCCCGGCTTCCCTGGCCTCCGCCACTTCCTCCGCCGTGTACGGAATGGAAAATCCCGCGTAGCTTGAATCCAGCCCGTGCTCCAGCTTGTCCAGGCCGAGGATTTCCTCTTCCGCCGTAACGCGCAGCCCGACCGTCTTTTTCAGAATCAGGAACGCGACCGTCATCGTCACCACCGTCCACAGCATGATGATTCCCATGCCGCCCAGCTGCTTTGCAAGCTGCGCCGCGCCGCCGCCGTAGAACACGCCTTCGGTAATGTCCGCAAGCGCGAATCCCGGCGCCGTCTCCGTGGCGAACAGCCCGACCGCAATCGTGCCCCACAGCCCGTTCATCAGATGCACCGCAACCGCGCCCACGGGATCGTCAATATGAAGCTTGTAGTCCATGAGCCACACGCCAAGAATGACGAGCAGCCCCGCCACCGCGCCAATGACCGCCGCACCCGCGCAGTCCGCCACGTCGCACGGAGCGGTAATCGCGACCAAGCCCGCAAGCGATGCGTTCAGGCACATGGACACGTCGGGCTTGCCGTACTTTATCCAGGTGAACGCCATGGCGACCACCGTCGCCACCGCAGGCGAAACCGTCGTCGTCAGGAAAATCGAGCCGAGCGTGGGCAGGTCAGTAGCAGCCGCGCCGTTGAATCCGTACCAGCCCAGCCACAGAATGAACACGCCGAGCGCGCCCATCGCAATGTTGCAGCCGGGGAATCCGCGCACGCCGATGACCTTTCCGTTCTTGTCGCGGCTGAATTTGCCCAAGCGCGGGCCGAGGATTGCCGCGCCGATGAGCGCGCAGATGCCGCCCACCATGTGAATACACGCCGACCCCGCGTAATCGTGGAATCCCCACTGCGCCAAAAATCCGCCGCCCCAGGTCCAGTGCGCCTCAATCGGGTAGATGATGCCCGAAATAATCGCGGAATAAATGCAGTAGGTGCTGAACTTCGTGCGCTCTGCCATTGCGCCCGAAACAATCGTCGCCGTGGTCGCGCAGAACACGAGGTTGAACACAAAGCCCGAAAAATCGAACGTGGCGTATTCGCTGAACACGCTGAATCCCGGCTTGCCGATCACCGACCAGATTCCCTTGCTCACTTCGCCCGTGGCAGGGTCGGTGTAGCTGAGCATGAAGCTCGCGCCGATCAAAAACCACATGACCGTGCCGATGCAGAAGTCCATCAGGTTTTTCATGATGATGTTACCCGTGTTCTTCGCACGGGTAAATCCCGCCTCCACCATGGCAAAGCCCGCCTGCATCCAGAAGACCAGCGCCGCGCCCGCCAAGAACCAGATTCCCCAGACCTCGCCGTTCAGCGAGGCCAACGATTCAGCAACATCCATTTTTTACCTCCAAGACTATGCCGAAAAAAAAGGCGCACGCGGGACACATTCCAAAGAAATCTGCCCGCGAACGCCATTGTTCACTGTTTTGTTTTTGTGCCGTTCTTGCTTACACGCTGAACAGCAAGTCCGCATACGACGGATACGGCTTGTATTTTTCGCCGAGCAGCGGCTCAATCGCGTCCGCCGCCGCACGTGCCGCCGCCATCTGCGCAAGGATTTCGTCCGCGTAGAAACGCGCCTGCTTTGCCTCGTCGCTGATTTTCACCGCCTTGTCATGCAGCTTGGCGAGTTTTTCCGCCTCCGCCGCCAGCGCGTCGGCCCGTTCGCTCATCTCCTTGACGACCGAAACGCCCGCCGCACATTTCGCGCCCTTTGCCGCCTGCTTCACTTTGAGCACGGTCTCCGCCGCGTCGTTCATAAAGCGGTACGCCGCCGGAAGAATATCCTTGTAAATCATGTCGAGCATCGTGTTCACTTCGATGTTCAGGATCTTGGAATATTTTTCCAGCTTGACCGCGTGATGGCTCTTCATCTCGTTCTTGGTATACACGCCGTACTTGGTGTACAGATCGATGTTTTTCTTGTCGAGATAATGCTCCATCGCGTCGGGCAGCGTCCGCAGGTTCAGCAGCCCGCGCGCCTCGGCTTCCTGCACCCATTTTTCGTCGTAGCCGTTGCCGTTGAAGATAATCCGCTTGTGCTCGCTGATTGTGCGCTTGATCAGCTCCGTGAGCGCGGTGTTGAAGTCAGCCGCGCCCTCAAGCTCGGTCGCAAAATCGTCCAGCTCCTTGGCAATTACCGTGTTCAGCACGACGTTCGGCCCGGAAATGGACAGCGCAGAGCCGACCGAGCGGAACTCGAACTTGTTGCCCGTAAAGGCGAACGGCGACGTGCGGTTGCGGTCGGTCGTGTCCTTGGGAATCTTCGGCAGGACGGTCACGCCCACTTCCATCTGCTGCTTCACGCGCCCGCCATAGGGAATGCCCTGCTCAATTGAATCCAACACCGCCTGCAACTCTTCGCCCAAAAAGATTGAGATAATCGCCGGCGGGGCTTCGTTCGCGCCCAGGCGGTGGTCGTTGCCCGCAGAAGCCACGCTTGCCCGCAACAGATCCTGGAATTCGTCCACGCCCTTGATGACCGCCGCAAGCACCAGCAGGAACTGCGCGTTCTCGCGCGGCGTGTCGCCCGGATCAAGCAGGTTCGCGCCCTCGTCCGTACTCATCGACCAGTTGTTGTGCTTGCCGCTGCCGTTCACGCCCGCAAACGGCTTTTCGCTCAGCAGGCAGTACAGCCCGTGCCGGAGCGCGACTTTCTTCATGATTTCCATCGTCAGCTGGTTCTGGTCGGTCGCAAGGTTCGAGCTGGTGTAAATCGGCGCCATCTCATGCTGCGCGGGCGCAACCTCGTTGTGCTTGGTCTTGCTCAGAATGCCGAATTTCCACAGCTCTTTGTCCAAATCGTGCATGTATGACACAATGCGCGGCTGAATCGTACCATAATAATGGTCTTCCATTTCCTGCCCTTTCGGCGGCAACGTGCCGAACAGCGTCCGCTTGCAGAACAGCAAATCCTTGCGCTTGGCGTACAATTCCTTGTCCACCAAAAAATATTCCTGCTCCGGGCCGACGCTCGTCGTCACGCGCTTTGCCGTGGTATTGCCGAACAGCCGCAGGATTCGCAGCGCGTGCTTGTTGATTGCTTCCATGGAGCGCAACAGCGGAATCTTTTTGTCCAGCGCCTCACCTGTGTACGAACAGAACGCCGTCGGAATGCAGAGTGTGCCTTCCTTGACGAACGCATAGCTGGTCGGATCCCACGCCGTATACCCGCGCGCCTCAAACGTGGCGCGCAGTCCGCCGGACGGGAACGACGATGCGTCAGGCTCGTCCTTGATCAGCTCCTTGCCGCTGAATTCCATAATCACGCCGCCGTCGCTCGTGGGATTGATGAACGACTCGTGCTTTTCTGCGGTCACGCCCGTGAGCGGCTGAAACCAGTGCGTGTAGTGCGTACAGCCTTTTTCAATCGCCCAGTCTTTCATCGCATTCGCAATCACGTTTGCCACGCCCAGTTCGAGCGGCGTGCCGTCGCTCATCGTCTTTTTGAGCGACTTGTACGTCTCTTTCGGCAGCCGCTGGCGCATAACGCTGTCATTAAAAACCAAACTTCCGAACAATTCGGGAATCGATTCCGCCATGATGTCTCCTCCGTGACTTCCGCCACGATTCACAAAAAATAAAGGCGACGGAAACACTTTTCTGCCCCGCAAAACCGTGTTTCCATCGCCTTTGATGCTTACGTAATAAGGTATACCGTTTTATCCGCCGTCTGTCAATAAAAGAGACGAAAATTCGCACGGTTTTCGCGTCTTTTTTCGCTTTTTTTTCTGATTTCTGACGATTTTACCGCTGATTGCCCGTCATTCCGGCGATATTTTTCGAATTTTCTGCCGAATGTAAGCCGATTTTGCCCCATTTCAGGGCGATTTTGAGGCAGACGGCGCGCAAAATGAGCGAATATGCCGAAAAACGCGGCAAAAACCGCCCTTTTTCAGCACAAAACGCGCAGTTTTTGCGGAAGAATTTGCAGTTTGAGCGCGCTGTTTTCGCCCAAGGCTTCGCCGTCGTAATGGCACGTCTGCGGCTCGTCGCACGTCACTTCGATTGACGAGCACGTTATCTCGCTGAAATACGGAAACCTGTTCTGCAATCCCGCACAGATAAACGGAAAGAACGCGAATCCCATCAGCCCTTTCAGGTTGCGCGCCACGCCCACCGTCAGCTTGCCGTCGTCGTTCACCGCGCCCGGCGCCATCGGAATGCCGCCGCCCTCAGTCCGGCAGTTCATGAACGCAAGGTAGAACACGCGATTCAGGCGGAACGGCTCACCGCCGTCCAGGCGGACGGTCATGTCGGTGCTCGTCAGGTGCGCGAGCGTGCTGATTGCCGCAAACAGGTAGATGAGCTTGCCGAGCCGCAGTTTGTTCAGCACTTTTTTGTACGGCGCAAGGTCGGCTTTGCGCCCGATTATCGCGTCCATGCCCAGCCCCGCGCTGATGCCGAACACCCGTGTGCTGCCGTCCGCCCGCGTCACCTGTCCCAGGTCAATTGCGCGCGTCCCGTCCGCCGCAAGGATTTTTGCGAGCGTCTTTTTGTACCGCTTGGTCACGCCGAGCGCACGCGCAAAATCATTGCCGCTGCCCGTGGGAATCAGCCCCAGCTTGAGCGCGCCAAAGTCGCGGATGCCGTTCAGCACCGCGCTCACCGTGCCGTCGCCGCCCATCACGATGAGCCGCGCGTCAGGGTCACCCGAAGCGCAAACTTCCCGCACGATTTCCGCCGCCCGCTCAGAGGACGACGACAGCCAGTATGCGTACTGAATGCCGCGCCGCCGGAGGATTTTTTCAATCTTAGGGAAAAGCCGGACGGCGCGTCCGTTACCCCCGTGGTCAGAAATCAGGAAGTAGTACATACGTCATCCGGCAACCGCCTAGCGCAGGTCGGGCGTTTTTATCCAGTCCTGGTCGGTATAGGTGCGGTTCTCGCCGCCCATGCTCCAGATGAACGTATAATTGCTCGTGCCGCAGCCGCTGTGGATCGACCAGCTGGGATTGATGACCGCCTCGTCGTTGTGCATGACGATGTGCCGGGTCTCTTGCGGCTCGCCCATAAAATGGAAGACGACCTGATCTTCGGGAAAGTCGAAATAAAAATAGACTTCCATGCGGCGTTCGTGCGTGTGCGCGGGCATTGTGTTCCAGACCGAGCCGGTCTCCAAATGCGTCATGCCCATGGAAAGTTGGCACGTCTCCAACACGGACGGGTGAATGTACTGGTTTATCGTGCGGTCGTTGCTCTCCGCCGCCGTTCCCATGTGGATATGGTTCGCCTGCTCATACGTGATGATACGGCTGGGATACGTGCAGTGCGCCGGCGTTGAGTTCATGTAGAATTTCGCCGGATTCTTCTTGTCCTTGCTTTCCAGCGTCACGTCCTTTGTCCCCGCACCTAGATACAGCGCGTCGTAATGGTTCACCTCGAACGTCACGCCGTCCGCCACCACAATGCCGTCGCCGCCAATGTTGATCATGCCCAGCTCACGGCGCTGCAAAAAATAGTCCACGCCAAAATCTTTCATCGCGTCGATGTTCTTGTCCAGCCTGATTTTCTTGTCAACCGGCATCGCGCCCAGCGTCACGATACGGTCGATATGGCTGTACACCGCGCTCACGTCGTTCTTGACAAAAATATTCTGCACCAAAAATTCCTTGCGGATTTCCTCAGTCGTCATCGTGCGGAACGGAATCTTCCCCGTCGAATACCTGATGTCCATACAAATACCTCCAAATGCGCCAAAAACCGTGCCTGCCCATGCATCTGCCGTTTCCCTGCCACGGATTGCGCCCGATTATTCTACCACATTTCGCAAGATTTGCAAACGGTGGGTGGGGAATAGGAGGGGGCGGGCAATGTTACCATTATGCGAGCGGATAGAATGAAAGATTGAGATGTCAGCATAAATTTCTGTTTTTTTTATCTTTATAGATGAGGCGTGATATTATCGTTCTTTTTCCAGTTTTTCAATAAGGCGGAATACTGTAGACGAAGGATTTGCGTCTTCTGTCAATGACTTCGCGTTGTCAACGGCTTCAAGCCGCCTGTTCCATAAAGTTTTCTTTTGAGTTTCCGTAAGCCTTCCTTTTTCATAGTTTTTCCATTCATTGCCACACTGCCTTAGTTTTTGCAAGCATCCAGCCGATGTTAAGGAATTTGGATTTTTCAAAGAATGGAGGAGAAACCAAAGCTCAATGCAAGGATTGCTCAAAAGTTTTGTCGCGGCAATCTTCTCCAATTTTAAATTGACTGAACGCACATCCAAATCGTACATCAAAAATGACGTGAAATTCTCGCCATTGAAAATTTTTATGTCATCAATTTTCTTTTGAACAACATCCGGGGTAATTTCATTTCCCATAACATTTGTAATGATTTTTATTGGCGACCTGTAATTTTGCCGCAGGAAATGTATGTACGTCTCTTCCGTTTCGCCTTCGCAAAAGACAATGTAAACGGGCTTCATTTTTCGCGGGGGACGCTCTTCTCGTTTTCTTGCCATTTATTGCCCCAACAGTTTTTTCAAATTGCCGACAGAGGAATCAACGAATGGCACTGCGTCGAACCGTCCTTGAATATAGCCTTTCTCCGCGTCCATATTTTCGCGGAAATCCTTGTAATCATAAAGCGAATAAATTTCCGTAGAGCAATCCTCTTTTTTGTTTACAAAAACAATTTGGTCGCGGCGAAGGCGCTTTACGTCGATTATGTTCGTGTTGTGCGACGTGAAAAGCATTTGGGCATTTTTTGACGCATGTACCAGGTCGATGACAAAATCCGCAAGACGGGTGTGAAGACTCGCATCGAATTCGTCAAGCATGATGGATTTTCCGTTCTGTACGACATCAAGAAGCCGGAGCAATATTCCGAAAAGTTGAATCGTTCCCGAAGATTCCTCCGTCTGCATGTCAAAAGAAATGCTCGGAGATTTTTTATGCGTCGTCACAAACCTTGTAATTTCATGTTCAACGACATTGCTTGTATTCGGAGCAAATGGATTTTGCATTGGCATGGCAATCCTTTCTCTGATAATTTTTATATCAGAAATATCGCTGTCGCAAATGGAAAGCGCCTCCATGACAACAGGCTTGCATTTGTTGAACAACTCCTCGGTCGTTTTTTCGTTTAGGTTCAGAAAACCCAGCAAGAAAGTATTCAAAAAATACAAATACAGTTTTTGGAAAAGTATCCTGTTCATTGAACTGGCGCGGCTCAAGTAAAGATTCTTCCTGCTTACATTTGCCGCGACATCAAGCGGTCGGTTTACAATTCCTTCCGCAAACGAATATTTTTGCTTCGCATTTTCGTCGCGGGTAAAGATTTTTGCCCGCCTATCATTTGGGTAATAGTACAAAGCCTCTTCCAGAATTTCTGTGCGGGTCAAGGAAAAAGAATATTCGTATTCTATATTCTCACAGACAAAATCAATGAGAAAGCGGCTGGGCTTTTTGTCGCATCCGTCAAACTTGAACGGCATAAAATTAAACACGACGCCCGCATTGTGATTGTGCGAATCCAAAATCAGCGAGCAACAAAATCGTATCGCTTTTATTATATTAGACTTTCCGGATGCGTTGTGCCCAAAAAGACCGATTGTCTTTAGAATTTTCGTTCCGTTCCAGTCGATGACATTATCAGCAAGCGTTTTTGACGTGGCGGTATTTATGTTTGCGGCCGTAAAGTCAATGCAGATTTTGTCTTTTATCGAAAAAAAATTTTCCAGTTCGATTTTTAACAGCATAAAATACCTATATTTGTAATTATTCTACAAATATACCATTTAAAAGCAAAAATTGTCAAGTGAAAATTCGCTCCTTCATTCCTAAATGCACATGAAATATGCTATACTTTCCGCATGACTTACGGCTATATTCGGGTGTCCACGGACAGGCAGACGGTGGAAAACCAGCGTTTTGAAATCAACGCGTTCTGCAAAAGGCAGAACCTCGCGATTAACGGGTGGATTGAAGAGACAATCAGCGGCACGAAGAACTACGACAAGCGCAAGTTTGGCAACCTGCTCAAGACCGTAAAGAAAGACGGCCTGATTATATGCGCGGAACTTTCCTGGCTCGGGAGATTTTATTCGTTTTTCGGAAAATATTTTTCCCAAATCCTTTTCACATCAAAAGCAGAAAGTTTTTCATTTTTGTAATTCTCAGATAGATACTTCCTCATTTCTGTCTTGGACAATTGTTTTTTATCCAGTTCGTTGAAAGTGTCTTCCAAAGAATCTTTGCTTGTTGTTTCTATTTTTATGCTGCTCGTGCATTCTTTTAGACTTTCTTCTAGACTTTCCTCGCTCTGTATTAACTCTTTGTTTTTCGTCACAAATTCTATCATAAGTGAAATTTCTTCTTTTGCTTCTTCTATGGGAACGGAGGATTTCAAATCTTCAAGTTCAGAGATAAAATAATGTGCTATATCATTAAAGTTCTGCCTGTCATTGGGAGTATCAAATCTATATAATATCCTTGACCGCACATCAATATATCCGAGTTGTACAAATGCCCCAAAATATGATTTTATAAATTTGGGATAACATTCCGTATTGTTCAGATTGCCTTTTATTTCCAATGAATTAAATTTTTTCAAAGTGTGAAGAAACACCTTTCGCTGCGAAATATCGCAGTAATTCAAAATGTGTATCACTTCTGGCGTTATATATTTGAATTTTTCTATTTCAAAACAAAGGTCTAAGAGTTTAATCCAGTAATCGGCCTTTCTTTCATATATTCTAAATCCCTGAAACAAAGGAAAGAAAAGGGAAACTCCAAGTCTGAACACAGTGCCATTATCTGCCCTTTCAAAATCTTCATAATATGAGCTATGCAAGAAGTTTCGATACGCATCTTCCCTTTCCGTTTCCTGCTTGTCCAAAACTTTTTCCATTTCCAAAACGACATTTTCCAAATTCGTCAATTCAGATTTTCCATTGGCAAACAGATTCCAAATCAATCTGTCTATTTTATCATTGTGTTCCTTTCTTCTTATGCTTTCAGCATCCTCATTGAAAAGTCTTATCATTCTATTTTCAGGATTTTCATTTTCTTTTATTTTCCGTTCTGTTCCAAAATCATATTCAAAAAGATGCAACAAAGTCAAATGATTCAGGTTCTTTGATTTCGGTGCAAATATTTTTTGTAATAATTCAACATCAATATTATTCTTTTCGTCAGCACAAAAATCCATAAATTCAAAAATATTATATTTCTTTTCGTTATACTCAATATTACAAGAATCTATGAATCTCGTCTCAAATGAAATCTCATCATAATAATCAGGCAAAAAATGCTTGATGTAAAGAAAGGAAATCACAATCCTTTTGTTTTCCGAATAAGCAGGATTTTTTTCTAGAAGTTTTTCCAATTCGTCCAAAAAAAGGGTTATTGTTCTTATGGAAAAATATGCATGTATAGAAAAGGACCAATTTGTGCCAAACGTTTTGTCTATGTGATAGTCAGAAATTACATCTTGTGTCAAGAAAGCCAAATCTTTTTCTGATATGTTCGAATATCTGTTTTGCTTTTTTCCGTTGGACAAAAGAACTTTTAAGGCTCTTACAAAACTAATGGGAGTGAGCTCAACTTTGTATGGGACATACTTTTCAATGTATTTTCTTTCTTCTTCAAGAATTCCCAACAATCTATCTTCATCATATTGAAACAATATTTTCATTCGTTTTGATTCAGATGTGAGCAATTCTGATATGGCAAAAATCTTATAAATGGTTTCTTTTTCCTGTATTCTGTCTATGTCTTCAAATGTAATCAGAATTGGCCGTTCTAGTTTTTCTACATCTTGAATCAATTCGCGAAATATTTCCGTATAAGAACTGTTTTTTGAAAACAAATTACCAAATCCATAAAAAATGTCATTTTGCAATAATGAATTGAACTTTTTTGACGCTCTTGAAAAAATCATATTTTTTTCTAGTATGTAATTTATTTCGTTCGCAATAAACTGTTCTATGCTGTCGATTGTCAACGTCATCACGCAAATTGAAGCATGGTAATATTCTTTGTCGTATTTTTCTTTAAATAACTTGTATAAATATGTCTTTCCGTCTCCCCAAATCGAATTTAAGCCAACCATAGGAAATTTATTTATGTATTCGCAAAGCCTTTCTAAATCATATTTCCTTTCGCTAAAATAATTCTCGATTACAGTGTTTCCCTTTTTCATTGACACTTTTTTAACAAGAACGGTGAGAAAAATTGCCAAAAGCAAAAAGGCGTAAATTATAAAAAAGAAATCTTCTTTATCCCAACAAATCCAATATCCTTCTTGGAATTTCTTGAATAAGAATACTCCCAAATTAGAAAATGCACAAATTGTATACGAGATATAAAACTTACTATTTTTCTGAACACAGAAACTGACATTGAATAATAAAAAAACGACAAATGAGACCCCTAGATACAGGGTAAAAGCGACATTAAAACTAAAGAACAGCACAAAAGAGAACACAATTGTTAGCAACGCTTTTTGTACAACTGACTTTACGTCTTTTTGCATAATTTCTGATACGACTCCGATTATTTCGCTCATAAAGATAAACCGCTTGGACTTGCTTCAAAAATTGTTTGGAGAAGCACTTATTCCCGAAGCAGTTTATAAGGAACTTACGACAAATGCCGTCTTTAAGGCTGTTTAAAGCTGGCCGTTGACGGCGACGGACTTCAATCATGCGGCAAAATTATTTTCCAGTAGCCGTTTTTGTCCGCGCCGACGCGCTCAATCAGGCCGTTTTTTTCGAGAATGCGCAGGTTTGCCCGCACCGTTTCCCTTGTCTTGCCGAGTTTTTCGGCAAGTTCATCGTAAGTAGCGCGGTTGTTCTCAAGCAGAAGCGCAAGGATTGCCCGCTGCGTTTTGTTTACCGGCAGATTTACAGGCAGAATTTCGCCTGATTTTTCCGCCACGGATGCATTTACAGGCAGATTTTCCGCACGGACATGGCAAAGCCTGTTTTTCAGCTCGTTGCGTTCGCCCATCAAAAGATTGCGGAAAAACTTTTCAAGGAATTCGGGGGATTCCTCAATTCCTGCCTGAAGGTTCGTATAATTCGCACGGACAAGGGCATTTCTGAAATACCACGCATTTTCGGCGAAAATGTCGTTATCGACAGCAAAGCCGAGCGAGCGAAGATATTTGATGGCAAATACCGCCGTCGTCCTTGTGTTTCCCTCCCCGAACGCATGAATCTGCCAAATCCGCGAGACAAAAAAGGCGATGTGCCTTACGGTTTCTTCCATGATCAGGTTTTTGTAGCTGAATTTTCGCTCCTGCTCAAAGTCGTAGTCCAGTGCCGCCCTCAACTCAAATGCCGCGCCGTATATAACGGAATCGCCGTCCAAAACCCATTCGGACTTTGAAATATCATAGTCGCGGATTTTTCCGGCGCACGCAAAAATCCCTTCAAAAAGCCTGCCGTGAATCGCAATCAAATGCGAGGGAGAAAAATTGAAGGACTTTTCGCTTAAAATTTGGGCGATTCTTGCGGAAACCTTGTCGGCTTCTTCTGTCCGCCCTTCCGAATCATCAGTCCGCGCCGTTTTTGATTTATAATATGTGTCGATAAGCGACTTTGCCTCCGCAATGGTGATTTCACCATCGATGCTGCGCCGTGCCGTGTCAAAAAGATATTTCGACGGAGTGAGTCCGTCCACCTGTTGCAGCCCAATCGCCGTTGACCAGGCATACGACTTTTCTTTCTTTGCCGGCTCTGCGTTGTGGACATATTGCTCAAAATCCAGTTCGTAAGGGTGTTTGTTTTGCATAGGGGAATCCTTATATGGTATCAAGTCGAAAATCGACTTTTGCACTTTATCATTTTTTTGGTGGTGGTGGGCTTGTTGCTCCGTTTCAACCAAGCCTTTTCGCAATGAAATTGCACGACCGCAAAAATCATTCCCAATCACCCACGCCTAAGTTCCTTGTAGATTTCCGAAAGAAATATGCCAAGCATCTCTTTCTTGACATCATCATTGTTGAGCAGCAGCGTGAAGAAATCTTGGTTTTGCGACAAGCCTTCTATCAGAATATCGTCCGCGCTCTCGTAATAGGGGAACGCGAAATCCTGCTCGGTGTTCGCCTTTGCGTATTGGCGCAGCGGCTCCGACTTTTTGAGCAAATCCCGTATTTGCAGCATAGACTTAATAACAAGGTCACTGTCGTATTGCTTGCCCGTGCGAGTGTTGAGTTCGGCTATTATTTCCGACAAGCGTTTTACGCTTTCTTCCGTCAGGTCGAACGCCTCGGCTATCGGAAGCTTTACCACGGGATTGGGAACAATCTGGGCGGACTTATGCTCCTCGCCTTTCTTTTGCACGAAGTTGTCCGCCCGTATCTTGTCGCTCAAATCAAATCCCGCGCCCGGATTGCGTATGTTTATGAACGCAACCAAATAAGTCAAGAACAAATATTTCTTGTGCAATTCCACATCTTCAAAGCAAGACACTTGTATCAAAAACTCGTAGAACCTGATAAAGTGCCGGACGGTGGCGACAATCTCGCGCTGCCTGTCAATATCGTATTCCATGATTTTCTTTTCCGCCCTTTGCATATAAAAGCGCAATTGATTTTTGTCCTTCGTTTCGATAATCTTCTTGTAGATGATTTCCGCCGCCATTTGAATGTCATACGGGTCGAGTATCATATATCCGTCGAGTTTCGCCTCGATTTCATACACCGCCGACGGCGTAACGGTGTTCGCGAGCAACGTCGTCGTATAATACGGCTCGAACGCCTCGACCATATCCTTGTACTTGTTCACAAAGTCAAGCACGAAAGTCTTTTTATCCC
>CAMWTK010000020.1 GCA_947177175.1 uncultured Treponema sp. | reverse complement strand
ATCTTTTGGTCTGAAAGATACAGTGTTCTGGGGGTAAAAGATACAGTCTTTTGGAGCAAAAGATACAGTGTTTCGGACCGAAAGATACTATCTTTTACCCCTAAAAGCACCCCTTTTTGACCCGAAAGATGCAGTGTTTTGAACAGAAAGATAGTGTTTTTTTAACATCTCCGCTTGCAGTTCCGAGTTCTTGATGTCTGTTTCAGAGCCAGCCTCTGAAACAGACTGAGTTTCAAACAGGCGCACGTCTTGTGATGTGCGCCTGTTTGTTTTGGGGAAAATCCCCGGCGGCAGGTACGGGCGGGGCGGGAAAAATCGGCTGTTGCGCTCATGTGCGGATATAGGCTTTGTCCGTTGCGGGGATGCCCGTTCCGTCAGAAACATACCGCTCCACGCTCATGTGCAGGTCGTATTTGTCGCGCAGTGCTGCTATTTTTGCCATGAGGGGCGAGGCGTGATGCCTGTCGAGCGCGTGCTGGTCTTTCCAGCTGTCAATCAGAAGGACGGTTTCCGAGTCGTCCATCGGGAAGAAGTATTCGTACCTGATATTCCCGGCTTCCGCACGGATCTCCTGAACCGTCCCGCCCGAAACCATTTCCCCGGCAAATTTCCGCGCGTTCCCGCCCGTGCCGCTGTAATAAATATTGATGGTAATTGCCATTGTTTCCCCCGTGCAGTGCGCCTTGCCGCTCCGCTGGTTTTATTGAGTATAGCACTTTTTTGCCGTTTGTCATCGTTTTTGTGCGGCAAGTCACGCGAGGGAAGTTGGAGTTGGCGTTGACACCGCTGCCGCCCCCGTGGTACAATCAAAACAGTTCCGTGGCAGGGCTTGCGGTCAGTGCGAAGATTTTTATCATGCCATATCATTAACTTACTATTTTACCGACGGGCATCAGGTTATTGTTGCTACGGTACTGACATTTTAGCAGACACAATAAACGAATGCCCAAGGAGAAGATAGTATGACTCATCTTGACTTCTTTAGGAAGCAAGCCAAAAATTTCCTTAAGGATTGGCGGACTCAGACAAAAACCGTGGAAAGCGACGGGTTCATTTCGTACAGCTACGACTGGAAATTCTACGACGTGGGCGACATCTTCTTTTTCTACGAATTCAGCGACGAGGACGAGCGGGAAATCACGCTCGCGCGGGCGCAACACGTGATTGCGAAGATGGCTGGCTTCAAAAAATGGAATGATTTGATTCACGCCACGGAGACGGAGCAGACGCTTGCGGAATTGCTCCTCCGCAGGTTCAGGGATGCCCGCGACATTCAGGACTGGGAAGAGGTGCTGGCGTTTTCGGGTGTGGCGCAGTACGGGGCGGAAGCCGTGCTCGACTATGCCCGGCACTATTATGAACTGGGCGACGCGAAAGAAATCGTCGGTTTTCCGGCAGATAAAATCACCGTGTTGCAGGGAAAGCTGAGGGGCGAGGCGTTGCGTCGGTTTGACGGCGAGCACAATCCTGCGGGAAGCCTGCGGACGGATTCCACGGTGTTCTGCGCCCATTGCAAAAAGTCGTTCGATTTCAGAAAGTCAAAGGTCATTCAGGACAACGACCGGCATCTTACCATGGTCGTTTGTAAAAATTATCCGTCATGCCGCGGCACATACCTTGACTACAAAGTCCTGACCTCAACGATATTGTACGGAGATGCGCGAAGTGCAGAACTGGAGCGCGGCATACGGGCATTGCCGCGCCTTGCCATGGACGCAAAAGTGCATTGCATCCACTGCGGCAACGAGTATCTGTACAAAGAGGCGAACGTCGTCATTTCGCCCGACGACGGCGAGGCGTACATAATGTGCAAGCACTATCCCGACTGCGACGGCAGTCTGATAGACATGATGCCGGCGGAAAAAACGGGAGGGGAAAAATGATGGTGAAAAACATAGACGACTTCACGCAGGAAAAAACTTGCGTTTATAAAGGCGAAACATATTCCGTCCGTGATAACGGCGCAGTCATGCGGCATTCACGCGATGTCGGACGAAAGCGAAAGTGTGATGATTGCTGGACATTCGGCACTTCTGTTGATGACAAGGGTTTTCTCTCATTTGGAGTCGCAAAAGTGCAACAGATTGTCGCGACCGCATTTTTAGGAAGTCCTCCACTTCTGCAGTATGTTGTATTCCATAAAAATTACGACAAGCAAGATAATCGAATTTCAAACCTTGCATGGGTGACGAAGTTTGAATTCAAGATTTTGCAGCCAAATGTTCAGGCGCAGCTTAGAATCATATCAGGTGAGAATAAGATTGAAAAAATCCTTTCTGACTTTGAGCAGTACAAAGCTTTGCTTCCGAAAAATCTTTTATGGATGCGCTTCGTCAGTCAAGAAGAGGCTGATGAGTGCTTGCAAAAATACATCGATTTAAAATTCTCAACTCCGCAGGAAAGAGAAAAACTGGATTGGAATTCGCCAGTCAGCCAGGAAAAAGTAAAGACGCTGAATTCTGATTTTCATGAATCCTTGACACCGAAAGCCGTTGTCCGAGGGAACATGATTCCATCATATTTTCCCTGTTGCCTGCAAGAAGAAGCGGAAAACCCGTTGCTCGCATATTATGAGAAACTGCAACCGGGTAATGTGTATTACATGAATTCGCATTACAAAACGCTGATTCTTGAAGCGGCTTTCTACGAGGAAAAACAGCAGATTATCGTAAAGTGCGAAAGCGGCGACGGCGAGAATGCCATTAAGCCGTGGAGCGTCGGCATCATTACGTATGAAAACGGGCTGTATGTTCATTCATTATATAAAACCTGTTTTGAAAAGGACAGTGCGGACAAATACTTCACAATCCTGCAAGGCAAGGAATGGACTGGTGGAGATGTTTTTGATGATTTCTGCTGAAAACTGTGGTATAATTATCCCAAAGGAGTTTGTATGAAAAAGTCAATTCTTCTTTCCGCGATTTTTATTGTCGGCATGGTTTCTGTGTTCATACTGTCGGGCTGTGCCAGCGGAACTGCCCTTGTAACAGGTACGCAACGCCCTGCAACGAACGCCGACGAAGTTGTCATTTACACAGAGGCACCTGAAAAATACGAAGTCATCGGGATTGTGACGGCATCAAGCGATTCTGGCTGGACGGAACAAGGCGATTTGAATTACGCGGTCGCAGAACTGAAAAAGCAAGCCGCAAAAATCGGGGCAAACGGCATAATTCTTGAAAGCGTTGGCACGATAAACAGCGGCGGAGTGATAAGTTACGGCGTTTATATCCCCGTTACGGCAAAAAATGTCTCCGGCAAAGCGATATATATTGTGTTGGAGGATGCACAATGAAAAAGTCAATTCTTCTTTCCGCGATTTTTATTGTCGGCATGGTTTCGGTTTTTGCCGGACCATTCGGGTTTTCTATGGGAATGACGCTTGACGAAATCACGGTGGCGTGTGACGGAGCAGAACCGAAATATATCGGTGACGACCGCTATTATGTTCAGCCGGCAAAATCGCATCCGCTGTTTGACGGCTATGTTGTCTGGGTCAGCGAAACGAGCGGGCTGTACTATATCAAGGGCATAAGCAAGGAAATTAAGACGACCGGTTACGGAACAGAGGTGAAGCAGGAATTTTCAAAGTTGCTTTCTTCGCTTGAGCGCAAGTACGGAAAATTCAAAAAAACAGATAAGGTAGAAAAAGATTATTATTTGAAAGAAGAAGAATACTGGATGCACGCGATTGCAAGAGGTGCTAGGACATACGAAGCAGAATGGATTGCATCGTCGGAAGACAACATTGAAAAATTCGACGGGCTTGTTACGATTGCCATTGGCATCAAAACGCGAGAAACGTACATTACTTCCGAAGCCTACATTTGGATTGAATACGGATTTTTGAATCAATTGGAAGCCTTTGCCGAGTTAGACGATGTGCTGTAGCCGTATGTGATGGGAAAAGTCTATGCCCATCCTTTTCCTGCTGCTTCGCGAAAAACTATGATCTAAATCTTTTCCGTGTGCGTGCAATAGGGGTAGTTCGTGCAGCCTACGAACCAATATCCCCGGCCTTTCCGCTTGACCAAAAAGCCGCCGCATTCGGGGCATTGTTTGGGGCTTTGCAAAATTGTGATGTCGTGCAAAGTGTAGCGGCATTTTGGAAAATTCGAGCAGCCGATAAAATATTTTCCGGCGGCGGAGACTTTGAGCAGGTCGCCGGTCTTGCACAGGGGGCATTTCGTTTTTCCTTCGGCCGAATTCTTGTTCGTGGAAACGAAGCACGTTCTTTCCGATGCGGAGAATTCGCCAAAAAATATTGACGGCGATTTGTTGTCCGTGAGCACGAACGTCCGGTTTTTTGTCCGCGTGATTGCCACGTAAAAAAGCCGCCGCTCTTCCGCAAACAAAAAATTCTCGCCGTTCGTCAGGACGTAATTCAGAATCGCGTCGTCCGTGATTTGGTTCGGAAAACCGAGCTTGTCATTTTTGAAATTCAAAATCACCACGTTGTCCGCTTCCAGGCCTTTGGATTTGTGCACGGAAAGAAAAGCCATCGGCGTTTCGGGAGAATCGATGTATGCGATTTTTTCTTCGCGCGCCGAGCGGATTATTCTGAAAAGCCCGGACTTCTTCAAGATTTCAAAGTCATAGTTCGTGCGCCCCAAAAACAGAATCGATTTTTGCTTTCCGAATTCCGCAATTATTTTCTGTATGATTGCATCCAATGCCGCGCCCGGATCTTCGTCGTAGCCCCAGAACACGAGCGGATATTTGAGGTGCTTTTCCGACTTCGGATTCTTCTTGAGCTGCGCGGGATTTTTCAGAATGAAGCCGCCCGCTTCGTCAATCAATTCCTGCGAGTTTCGGTACGTTTTTTCAATCTTTAAAATGTCCGCGAATCCAAAATATTTTTCAAACTCCGTGAACAGGGCGACATCGCTTCCCGCAAACCGGTAGATTGACTGCCAGTCGTCGCCGACGCACAGCAGTTTTGCGCCGCTCGAATCGACGATTGATTTTAAAAGATTGAAGCGCGATTTGGAAATGTCCTGATATTCGTCAACGATGACGTACTTATAATTTTGAACGCGCGCGCCGTCTCTCACTTTTTCCGCCGCAAGGTTTATCATGTCCGAAAAATCAACCGCGTTGTTTTGCGCCAAATAATTTTTGTATTCCTCCAAAATTGTTTTTGCTATGTCCATAAAAAGGCAGGTGCGCTCGGACATAAATTTGTTTTCGTTTTGGCGCGCGGTTTCTTTGAAGCGGGCAAAGTCATCGTCGGAAAAATTGTTGGACTTGAAGAGCGTTATGAACGTGGCGCACAGTTTCATGAATTCGGAAAAATATTTTTTGCTTTTGTTCGCATAAATCGTCTCGAAAATTTCGTTGAAACTTTTCGGCCTGAATTCGACCCCGTTCGCAATCAGCAGCGATTCGAGTCTTTCAAGAAGAACGCCCTGTCGCGTGTAATAGGAATAGGTTTCCAAAAGTTTTGTTTCGTTCGCCTCGTGAAAATTCCGTTTCCATTTTATGCCGTCCAAATATTTTGTCTCTTCGATTGGCGAAAGCCACGGAACGCGGCCGTCCTCGGAAATCCCGAAATGTTCCAGATACATGTCGTAGTCCGTCAGATAAAAATCCGGGCGATAGGATTTTCGGAGAACGTCGCCGCTTTCAAAAGGATATGGTTTTTCGTATTCGTAATTCACGCCGTGCATAAAAAGGAAATTCGCGATTTTGGTCTCCTCGATGCTTTTCACTTTTTCGCCTTTGAGCGTGGTCAAAAAATTCGCGCCGTCTTTGCGGCGCTGCTCGATGAATTGCTCTTTCTTGAATTTTGACTTGAGCGTTTCCAAGTCGGCGGATTTTTCGCGCTCGTAAAGTTCGCCGAGCGAGGCGCAGTTTTCCAAGTCCGTGGGAACGTCAAGATAATACGCGAAATATTTTATGAGGTTTTGAACGAGCGCTTCGTGCCCCGACAATTCGTTTTCAAAAAAATCGTCCACGAACGATTCCAGATTGTCAAAAACTTCAGGACGAAAGCCGAGCGCGTTTTTCAGGATGTCAAGCCCGAGTTTGTGGAACGTCGTCGCCTCGATTGGCAGCGCGAGCCTTCCTTGAATCCGCTCCGTCATTTCCGCCGCCGATTTTTTCGTGAACGAAAGCAAAAGGATTTCCTGCGGACGAACGCCGCGCTCCGCGCACAGATATTTTGCCTTTGCCGCAATCGTGAGCGTCTTGCCGCTTCCCGCGCTGGCGAGCACGAGCGTTTTGTCCTCTTCGGCAATCACGACCGCTCTTTGCTGCGCGTCGAGCGACTTTCCGTCAATGTCCGAAAAAATGAAATTGCATTTTTCATTTTGCGTTTGCATGAAATTGCAATTGCATTTTGCTGCGATGCTTTCAAAATTCTCAAAAATATTTTTTACATCGTTGCAGGCCGAATGCATCGGATGATTTTTCTTTATGCCGAGCGAGCTCAGCTGCGCGGCAAGGTTTTTCCATTTTTCTAGAAAAGAAATGTTGTTTTTGTGCGTGATAAAATCTTCTTTCAATTTGGAAAAATCCGCAAAGAACAAATCGATTTCGGGCTTTAAAGCTCTGAGCGTTTCGGCAATCCGGGCGGCGCGTTTTTTGCCCGCGCGGATTTTGATGAAAATTGCAAGAACCGCAAAAAGCGCGAAAACCGGCGGAATGAATTTCATCATGGTCTATTGTAGCACTGTTTGGGGGAATTTCGCAACATTTAAAATCGGCAAGCAAAATAACGTTGCCGGTTTGAAACATTCAATTAAATCTTCTATAAAGTTTCGCTACCCCCCCGCCTGCCAATGCCCGTTTTTGTCCGCGCCAATGCGCTTTATCAGTCCGCTTTCTTGGAGTTTTTTCATATTTGCGATGATGTTTTTTCGTGCGATTCCGACGATAGCGACAAGTTCTTCTTGCGTGACAAACGGATTTGCCTTGATTGCGTCAATGATTTTCTGCTGATTTGCAGTCACCTTTGGAGTGACCTTTACAGTCACCTTTTGGGTAACGCTTGCAGTCACCTTCTTTTCCGCCTCTATAATATTTTCAATCGTGCCCGCAATCAGCGAAAGCATGAATTCTATGAATCCCGTGCTGTTTGCGTCGCGGTCGCTCGCCCCGAGCGCGTCATAGTAGGCTTTTTGATGCTCCTTTACCAACGTTTCGACGGGCAGCCAGGCGAAAATCGCTTTCCAGTCCTTTAAAATCGCCGTCTGCCACAAACGTCCCATTCTGCCGTTGCCGTCCTGAAATGGGTGAATGAATTCAAATTCGTAATGGAACACGCAGCTTTTTACGAGCGGATGCACGTCGCTCGCCTTGAGCCATGCGAACAAATCGGACATGAGCGCGGGCACTCGTTCGGCGGGCGGCGCAAGGTGGACGACCGTTTCGCCGTCGAATATGCCCACGCCGTCCGTCCGGTATTTGCCGCTTCTGCCGACCAAATCCCGCATCATAAGCGCGTGCGCCTTGAGCAAATCTTTTTCGCTGCAAGGGTCAAGCGACAAAAGCAAGTCATACGCCTGAATTGAATTTTCCACTTCCTTTATCTCGTTCGGATTTCCCAATACGCGCTTTCCCTCGATTATCGCCGTGATTTGCTCTATGCTCAGGCTGTTGTTTTCGATTGCAAGGGAAGCATGGATTGTCTTTATGCGGTTTTCCTTTCTCAGCTGGACATGCTGCGCGCTGTCCTGAAGATACTGTATTTCCCCGATTTTTTCCGAAACGACCGATATTAGCTCGATTATCCGTGACGTGATTTCAAACGGCGGCGTGTACATTTTATGCAGTCTCCTTTATGCGAAAAGCCATAGCCCGGCGGCGGCTTGCAAACACAGTTTTACTATGCCCCTCTTCTTTTTCAGTATCTATGCTGATGACGAGATATTATTATAGCACAATTTTATGAATTTTTCTATATCATCAAACCGAACGCCGCCAGCTTTCTTTTCCTAACATTCTCCCACCACTTTCGGCGCATGCTCGCTCAAAATGTCATTGCCGTCAAAATGGTCAATCGCGGCTCGCAGTTTTTCCATTTCGTCAGAATCCGCGTCCGCAATTTCCACATCGGTGATTTTCACCGCGTAATACCAATCCGCTGTTCCCTGCGAGGCGTTTTTGTATCCGCTTTGTTCGAGCTGCTCCAGCAATTCCGCCGTCTTGTAGATTTGTATCGCCTGTCCATGTTCGGGGGCGGCGATGTTCCCTTTTACAAAAAAATGGCAGTCGGGATTGTAGCCGATGAATGTTCCGCAGCACGGAAGCAGGTTGTGGACGGGGTAAATCACTTCGCCTTTCTTGCGATAAAAGAAGAAGACGAAATCTTTTTTGCGCGTGCGGATTTGCTCGGCGTAAGGCTTCCGCAAAAATCCTGCCATCGTAAAATGCAGTCGGGGGATAAAATCATTTTGCCAGTCGTAGTCCGAAAGCGTGATTTTTGGAATCGGCGTTGCGCTGATTTTTTCCAGCGCGGCGGAAATCTTTTTTCCCTGCACGTACTGTTCAAAAACGAAATCGGGATTCAGCTCCACAAGTGAAATCGGGCAGAGCGTCTCCAGCGCAAAACTTTGCATGAGGCGCAGTTCCACTTGCCCCGCGCACCGCACATGTTCGCCGCAATTCGGAAACGTTTGGGGAAGCAAGAACGCATTCGCCACTTTTTCAAGCGACGAGAGCTGAAGAAAATGATGAAACGCCTTGTGATACGCGAACTGCTTTACGACATCTTGAATGCCGGGCTGATTTGAAATCGCATTCCTTTCGTATTTCGGCACATAATATTTCCCGTCAAGAATATAGAAAACTCCGCCGCGAATTGCAATGATGTCCGGCCGCAACGTTTCGCTTGATTCGACGACGCTTCCGTGGAATTCCCATTTCGCCTTTTCGATGAGACTTTCCAACGTGCCGTAATCTTTCAGCCTTTTCGGATTGCGGGCGTGATTCTTGAAATCAAGAATTCCGCGGCGTTCAAGACTTGCGATTCCCTCGTTTTTCACGTCGTCGAAAATCGCGGAGCACGCGCGTTCCCAGACCATGTTGAACGCATTTGTGCCGTAAAAGCAAAAATTGTCCGCACTTTTTTCGGATTCCGCTTCGTCCAAAAAAGCGCGCAGGGTCTTCAAAAGGTTTTGCTTTCTCGTGATGAACTGATTTTTGATTTCCGCGTCGAGCCGATTTTTTATGTAGCCGATGCCGCCGAAGTCCGAAAAATCCCTTGCGCACAATTCCGCCGGGGCGATGTCGAACAAATCAAGAACGCCGATTTCTTGCAGCTCGCGCGAACATTTTGTCAGAACGCATTCATGGAGCAGCCGGAAAAAATCGTGGGAATCGTCACGGAATTCGCTCGTCCGCACATCGACATAATACGGCTTTGCATTTCTCACGAATGCGAACGTTTCTCCAATCGTTTTGTCCCAGTCGATTTGTCCTTCGCCGTTCGTTTCGATTGTCTCGCGCTCGTTGGTGTAAATGCCATGCGCAAAATAGTCCTCAAGCAAATGGATTTCCATGGCGAGCCGGTTGAAGCGTTCTTTTTGCTCTGTGCCGGCGTGCAGGTATATGTTCTCCGATTTTTCGCGGTCGTATTTTTGAATCGCCTTTAGGACTTTCTTGAAATGCGGAATGATTGCGGGATTTTCTGCATAGCATTTTCCGTCCGCGCCGTGCTCAACATATTTGGGCAGGCATTTTAGGACGCACTGTTCAGCGCAGGCGATTCCGACAAAGCAAAAGGTGAAGCCGTTTTCTTCGCTTGCGAAAAACCGTTCGTCCGAAATGATTTCTTCTGATTGCAACACGTCCATATCGAATGCACGGCGGGTGGTCGGCTTTATGATGCCCGCGCCTCGAAGTCGCAAGATGAGTTTACGGGCGCAGTCCCCTTGTATTCCCAAACGCTCGGAAAAGGTCTTGAGATTGTAAAACTGTTTTTCGCGGAAAAATGCGGACGCGATTTTTTTCACAGATAATTACCACTTCCGCAAAGAGCCAAGTGCGAAACCTTGCACGCTCCGAAAGATTGCGACTTTTACGGCTGTCATCATATATCCCCAATCCTTGCGCTTTCTTCTATAAGTTTGTCGAAGTCTGATTTGTACGTCTTGTCCTGAATGACGCGATATTGCTCGAATTCAGTTTCCGCAAACGCCTTTGCGATTTCGTGCGTGACGCGACCTTTGTTTTGCAAAACATCGACTTCATTGAATTGTAGAAATGCGTTTAATTTTTGCACCCAATCTTTCATATACATAACATTACCGCGTTTTGCCTGCCGTTCCGCATAGTCAAGATACATGGTAACGATTCCATTTAAATCAGAAAGTTCTGCTTCGTTAAGATAATTTTTCGCAATTGAAACATCGGTTTTTCTTATTTTTCCGCTTGGTGCATTTTTCCAGTTTGTCAATCCCATGTTCTGTTTTTTGTGGTCGGCGCGCGAATATATTATTTCTGCGGCGGTCTTATGGATTACTGCAAAATGAAGCTTATTTTGAACGGTCGCAAAAAATTCTTTTGTAGTTTCACTGTCTTTGTCGTAGTCCGCGCTGCATTGACTATATATGTCCGTAATCTTTTGGTAAAAACGCCGTTCGCTTGAACGAATATCGCGAATCCGTTCAAGTTGCTCCTCAAAGTAATCCTTGCCGAAATAATGCTTCGGATCTTTGAGTCGCTCATCATCCATCGCGTAGCCTTTGATTATGTATTCCTTTAGAATTCGATTTGCCCAAATGCGGAACAGGGTGGCTCGCTTTGAATTGACACGATAACCTACGGCGATTATTGCATCAAGGTTGTAGAATGCAGTTTTATAATTTTTGCCATCCGTGGCAGTATGTTCCAAAATGGAACATACTGCATGTTCTTCTAATTCACCGTCTGAAAAAATGTTTTTCAAGTGCTTTGTAATTGCCGGGCGTTCCACGTCAAACAATTCCGCAATTTTCGCTTGCGTTAGCCAAAGATTTTCATCATGCAAGAAGACTTCGATTTTTACATTGCCGTCATCAGTCTTGTAAAAAATTATCTCGCGAGTTTGGGCTTGAGGAATTGCATCGTTACGCGCCGTGATTTCAGTTTTCTTTTTAGTCATCTGATTTTCCCATAAAATCCGCACCGAAAATCTCCAATCCTTTTTCATCGAACGCCGCGCACACGTCGGAATAATGCAGCCTTCCGCCGTCGGGGATTCCGCTGAAAAGCGCGTGCGGATTCATCTTGCAGACATCCTCGTACAAGTACATCAGGACTTTGCTTTTGAAAAGCCGGATAAAATCTTTCGCATTGTCTTTTGCCGTCTCAAGGCTGCGCTTGCTGATGAAGAACGGTCCTAAAAGCTTGTCCTCATTCACGCTTGCGCCGGACAAGTTCTTCAGTTTTCCGTTCAACGCTTTTCGGAAAACGTTCCAACGGACAAAATCGAGAGTGCCGTCGGGATTTTTCGTTTTTGGGATTTCGTAGTCCGCAACTTGGTTTTCGTTTTCATCGATTCCGATGTACTCAAATTCCCATCGCCGTTTGAACGCGGCATCCAGCGGCATCACGCCTTGGTCTGCGCTGTTCATCGTCGCCCAAATGCACATGTTCGCGGGAATCGCGATTTTTCCGTCGTCAAGCGGAACGTCCGATTCGTCGAGATGTTTTTTCAAGTCCTCGCCCGCGTCAATCGGATATTCGCTTTTTCCGTCCTCGTCGCGGTCGAGCAGCTGGAACACATCGCCGAAAACCGCCGCCACGTTCGCACGGTTTATTTCCTCGATGACGAGCAGGAAGTTTTCGGACGGATTTTTGATTGCCTTTGCAAGCATCCGGACAAAAGGACCGGAGACGAAGGAATAGGTGATGTCCTCCTTGCCATCCGCGCTTTTCGTTACGGGCTTGTACGCGCCGACAAACTGCGAATAGGAATAATTCGGGTGGAATGTCACGCGCTCGTAATGTTCGTCGTTGAAATAGTTTTTGCGCTGTTGCTCAAGCAAGTGGCTTTTGCCCGTACCGGGCGCGCCAAAGATTATGCGGTTGCGGGGGAGGGGGATGGGATAGATATGCGTTGTAATAGAAGCCTGTTTTACATCAATATCAGGAAATGCTTTTTTTATGATTGAAATTAAGTCTTTTAATCCTTCCAAATCAAATTGGATAGTTTGACTTGCATTTCCTTGCTTTAGTTTGTTTTCGTTGGAGTAGTTGTTTATTTGAAACAGCCCATCTTTAATTGAATAAGAGGCAAGACCTATTTCTTGCCTTAAAAAATTTCGTTCGATCCTATTAAAACTGTTTTTAGTGTCTATGAATGCCATGTTCCTCTCCAAAAGTCAGAATTCTAATGTAAACAAGTCTTTGCTGTATTTTCGGAAGGCAACATAAGTCTTGCCGTAGTTTTCCAACATTTCTTTTGTTATGAATGTCCCACTCGGAACGCCTAATTTTTTACGAAAGAATTGTCCAAGCAACGAATTGTTTTCAGCGGTGTGAATGCCTTTGTTTCCTTGTTGTGCAATCCGCATAAAAAATGGATCAAAACCATTCGGAACGACTTTGAAAATGGGATTGTTTTTCTCGCAAGGATTTTTCTTGAGAGGAAAGAAGCCTTCCTTTTTGTCTTTTGCATTGTAAGGAATATAGGCTTGGTCGTGTTCCCTTTTCGTCCCGTCTTTACGTATTCCCCAATTCAAGCCTGAGCCAAAGCAACGCTTTGCTGTCTCTTTTATTCGTTTAGTCAATTTTTCAACTCCTTAGTATGTTCTTTTCTCCATTTTTTAATTTTTGGTGCTTCAGCTTTTAAGATATTTTCAAAATCTTCATTTCCATCAAGAACGCCCCCTGCAAGTATTTTGTTAAGTCCTATATGCCAGATGCCAAACGTAAAGCCTTCGTACTCTTTGAGCAAGGCGTAATATGTTTCTACAGGTTTTTGCGTTTTCAGTATGAGAATTTCCATACCATTATTGTCACGACTTCTATAGCAAAAATCATCATAGTTACCGTATTCAAGAGATGGGTCTTGTTCTGTTTGAAAATCATATTCATCATAAATTCTAAACTCGTATTCATACATTTTCGCGTTCCCTTCAACAAATCTAGAAGCTATCAAATACTGGCACAATATATAGCCGTTTCTGCTCCCTTGATTATTCTTTTTTCAAACAGGAGATTTTCCAAAGGATTTTCGATTGTTAAGAATTTCGGCCGCTCATTTAAATTCAGCACTAAGGTTAAAATATAGTTGTTTTGATATTCCTGAGCCTTGTTGTATTCGTTTTCTGTCAGCCTGAATTTTCCTTTGTCCTCCCTTAAACCCTTTATTTCTGCCAAATAATACTTTTCGGCTTTATCTATTTGAAAGTCATATCCGTCGCCATACAATCTGGCATCCTCCAAAATACCGCCGTTGAATAATTCTATTTGGTTATAATTGCCTATGAAAAACAATTCGGCTTCCAATCCAGTTTCCTGCATTTTCTTGAAACGAGATTTTTGAATGGGCTTTACTTCCGTCATCAATTCTTTTATTCTGAAATTGTCATGCAAGTACATTTTTACAATATTTGCGTATTCGACAACATCCTCTTTTCCAAACAGATTATCTATTAGTATTTTTCGATTAATGTAAGCGTCTCCTTTTTGCCACCATCCTTTTCTGCTATTATCAAAAAACGGATCAAACAAATCTTGCCTGTTTTTCACAACGCCTGTTCGTTCGGCAATCCCGATTTTGACGAAATAATTATAGAATTCTGTTTTTGTTGTAAATCCAAATTGTCGGACAAAAGCATCATCGAATTTTGCCAATCCATATCCAAGCAAATTCAAAATCTCATAATTCTTGTGCTTTTGCGATTCATTGCTCATGCTACTGATTTCTCCATTTCGAATTTGTCGAGGTTTTTATGAATCCTATATCCGCGTTCGCCCGCGCCTCTCATTGCATCAAAAATCGTGTTGATTGCTTTTCCGTCGTTGGCAGTTTTCAATCCGCCGACATTTTCCGCCAAAAACCAATCGGGATTGCAACGATTCAGAATTTCAATTCCGTATTGGTAGAGAGAACCGAATTTCCCGTCAAAGCCTTTTTGTTCGCCCGCTACACTGAAATCGTTGCAGGGAAAGCCGAATGCAAACGCATTGATGCTACCAAGAGCCAAAAGTTTTTCGATAACGCCTTCCGTGCGAATATCAGCACAAAGAACACTTTCGGGATTTTCAGGACAAATGTTTCGGATATATGTCTTGCAAGTGTCGGTGTCGTAATCAGTCGCCCATTTGTGAGTAATCTTGAAATCAGGATTTGCGATGTCCGCACAAAGCGCACCGCAAGCCAAGCCGCCTGGCCCACAAAAAAGTTCACCGAGATTGTATTGCATAATGTATTTCCAAATATAAATCCTCTTGTCATTTTAGGATAAATAAAAGAAAAAATAAACTGCTATACATAAGGACGTGTGTTTTTGCAGTTTTGAAATTGTTATTTCGCAATTGCTTTTTAATGTGTGCGCAAATGAGCAAGCTAAATAATAACTTTGTGCAAAAGCTCAATCTTTACAATGCAGAAGAGGGGAATCATTTATATAACATTTTTATATTGTTCTCCGCAACTATTGTTATGGAAATTTCTATTGCTTTATACGAATGATTAAATTTTGACTTTTTGCTTTTATTTTGTTAATTTATAAGTATAAATTAAGGAGTGGAATTATGGAAGCTTACAAAAATCTATATGGTAATTCAAATATTGTAGCATTTGATATTGGAAACGATTGCATTTCCGTAAAATTTTCTGATGGGAAAATATATCGTTACTCATATAAGAGCGCAGGAGTTGATAAAGTTGAAAGAATGAAAATATTGGCTAGACAAGGTTTTGGTTTGAATTCATATATTATGCGCTTCGTTAAATATGATTATGAGAGATAATTGCAACTAATGTGAAAAGGCGATAATCTTTCAAGATGTTGAGGAACTCCAAAATCTTCTGCATAAAGCAAATGTGAGGCAAACTTATATCTGCTGTCAGTATCTTTGTTCAAATATAGTTCAAAATTTTCTTTAATTTCTTCCCATTTATTGGCCATTCCTCGAACATTTTCCATTATGAAAAATTTGGGACGTATTACAGATAAAAATTTAAGGAACTCTTTATAAAGTTGATTTCTTGGGTCATCAATTAATCTTTGCCTGTTCGCCATGGAAAAACCTTGGCAAGGCGGACCTCCACAGACTAAATCAACATGCTTAAAACTAGGCAAATAGTCATTTATGCTTTCATTGAGTTTTTTTATATCGCCAACAAAACATTCGTCGTCTGCAAGGTTTCTGTTTTTCTTGTATGTCTCAGCATATTGTGGAATAATTTCATTTACAAAAATAGGAGTGAATCCTGTTTGTTCAAGACCTAGTGAAAGCCCTCCTGCTCCTGCGAATAAATCTATGAATGTATGATAGTTAGGCATATTCCTTTCCTTCAAAAACAAATCCGCCCAATGCACCTAAATCCATTCCCACACTACCAGAAAAAAGAGAAAGATATTTTAATTTATTTGGATTGTTGCGCATAATGTATTCCCAAATATAAATCCGCTTGATACTTTAGTATAAATAAAAGAAAAAATAAACTGCTATACATAAAGATGTGTTTTTTGTAATGGGACTCGTTTGTGATATTTGTTTCCATAACGATTAGAAATTCAATCCTCAAAAATTTATGGAGCGGATGGGCTACTCGTCGTCTCTGTTTTCATCAATTCAGCATCATCCAACCTTCTAAACAAATGAGATAACAAACTTAATAAATCGAGGGCGTCTGTCTCCGAAAAAAGCCCACTATTATATAGATTTTTAATCTCTTCGTGTGCCATAGGATTCCTTGCACCTTTTACAATTCCAACGGACAACCACATTTGAGCTTCTTCTATATTAGTTATGGTGTCATCTGAAAAAATGATTTTGGAGGAAATGCATATAATTGATTTTACTTTGTCTTGTTTGAAAGCCGTTGTTGAAAAGTTTTGCTCCCCTTGATTTTTTGTTACAATAATTGTAATATATGCAGAAGAGACAAATATATTTAGAATTTGAATCAAAAAAGATATAAAAAACGGTCTCGTAGTTATATTAAAATAAAGAGTGAAAGGGGATTAAAAAAGATGAATAACAAGGAATATAAATTAAATATTGATCCACGAATTTTAGAATTATTGGGTCCAAGTCTCTATACAAATATTTATTACATTTTAGCTGAATTAATTGCAAATGCCTATGATGCTGATGCACACAATGTCTACATTATATCTAATAAAGATGACATAACCGTTGAGGACGATGGCAATGGAATGTCTTACGAAAATGGAGATATAAAGAAATATTTAAGTGTTGCTGAAGTATCAAGAAATAATGATTTAGAATCAGTTACACGTTCCTTGAAAAGAAAAAAGATGGGTAGGAAAGGTGTTGGCAAACTCGCCGCTTTATCTGTGTCAGAAAACGTGTTGATTAAAACAATATCAAACGGTGAAAAATCGGGTTTTATTCTGTCCCGCCACATAAATGACGATAATTTATTAACTCCTATACCTGATGATGATATTACTTTTGATAAAATAACGAACAATGGTACTGCCGTCGTTATGAAAAATCCACAGTACAAATTGTATAGCACATTAAAGGCGATTAAAAGAAATCTTTTGAAGATTTTTCCGTTAGTTAATGAAAATTTTCAAATACATTTAATACGCGGGAATAATGTGGAAATTATCAAAGATTTTGATAAAGAAATGATTTCCGAACTATCAACATTAATTACTTTGGGCGATGATTTTACATATCTGAATGAGTATTTTAATACGCCATTTGAGAATAAAAAAGATGAATTG
Organism: uncultured Treponema sp.; assembly: GCA_947177175.1. Taxonomy (GTDB): domain Bacteria; phylum Spirochaetota; class Spirochaetia; order Treponematales; family Treponemataceae; genus Treponema_D. Next base: position 22,564 of record CAMWTK010000020.1, on the reverse strand, counting down.
CGCAAAAATTATCCTGTTCACTCAATTCCGATTTCTATGAAAGATAGATTTAATGAAGAACATTCATATAATGTTGAAATTAAAGGTTGGATAGGGACATACCTATCAACTAGAGGAAGAAAAGTCGAGTTAACAGATTTTCCTGACAACTTTATTTCTCTATACGCAAATAACAAAATGGGAGAATTTAATATACTTCCTTTGGTTGGTCAAAACAAATTGCCAGAAGTATATGTAGTTGGCCAACTTCATATTGATATTTTTGAATTAACTGAACTTCCGGACATGGCATTAAGTAATAGACAAGGATATAAATCAGACGATCCAAGATATCAAGCTGTTTTGGATTATGTTAGAAAAATCCTTTTGCCTGATATATTAAAAATGCGTGATATTTTTGTTGATTTGAATAAAAAAGAAAGAGAAGAAAGGAAACTTAGACAACAACGAAAAAATGAGGCTGATTTTCGTCATTCAGTTGATAAGTTTAGAAAAAATGCAAGTAAGAATGCTGCAAGTAGGATAACCAAAAAATTCGGAATAAAGGATACAGAGATTGATGAAATAGAAAATATTTTATCAGATGAAATAAATTTGAATAGTCCAGATATGGGAATTAAAAGCATTATTGACTCTCGAAAGAAAAAAATATTAATAAGTCAAACGTATCCTGATAAAGATTTGGCAGATATTGTTTATTCAATGCTATTATATAATAATGTTCCACCGGAGGATATAATATACACAAATTGTGACGATGAAATCTCAAGAATTCCAGAGGGTGATGTTGGAAAAAGTGGAATATATAATTATTTAAGAGATTTCTTTGTAGATAGTTATTCGACTCAAAAAATATATGTGATTTTTGTTACCAGTTGTCACACTAAAGAATCGTGGGGTGCATTAACTGAAGTTGGGGCTGCATGGATAACACAAATTGAGCACAAAATTTTTAATATTAAAGATTTTCGCCCAGAGCATCCTTTGGATGATGAGCAACAATGGCATTGTAGTTGTAGAGAGAGTGATGGAACGCTATATATGTCTAAATTGAGTCAAGACATCTTTTGTCAAAAAATTGAATACATCTGTGATAAATTAGGATATACTAAAAAGAATAGAAATGATAATAAAAATTATTTGGGAACATTGGTAAAAATAATTTAAAAATATTGAGAGCAATAATCATAAGGTGTTTGCCATTCCGCTGTTTCAGCGAAACTATGTGTGGACAGCGAGGCAATGCAACGATTTGCTTGATACTATTGCTTCCGTATACGCTAAGAGCAAAACACATTATTGTAGAAACACTGTTTGTTACACCGGAAAAAACAGCGATGCGGTGCTTACGGAAATCAACATACCTCAACGTAAGTGTCGTAGTATTTCCAAGTAGGAAATGAAGATAATTTTTTGCTTAATTTGATAACACTTTTTTGAATAAGAATTTCTAAATAATGTTGGAGTTTTTTAAATTCGGGGAATAAATCTTCATAATAGGAAGTGATTACTAGAATCAAGAATGCGTATAGAGTAGTTTTGAAAAAACGCGAACCATAATTTTGTATTATATTCCAATGCGGTCAAATTAAAATCTTCTTCTGTCAGAAACATTCTTTTCTAAAAATCAATTTGCCGGTATCAAAATATTAATTTACATTATTATTTTCTAAATGGCGTAAAATAGATTGTCCTATTACTTCACCGAGCCGCACGGGAACTGCATTTCCTATATGCCTTGCTATATTTCTTATTGAAAAGGGAACGTTAGGATTGATAAAATCATAATTAATAGGGAACGTTTGCAAGAGCGCTCCCTCTCGTAAAGTCAAAGCCCTGTCTTGCTCGGGATGCCCATAACGTCCCGTACCATAACAGAAAAACTGCGTTGTCATGGTCGGGCCTATGGCATCCCATTTCATCCTTCCATAGACAGACGTGTATGTTTGTCCCGTTTTTTTTCTATGGCAGGAACATCTTAAGTCTTCCGGCCAATCTCTCCAACTTCCCCCGGGTACAGAAGCTTGAATTCGCTTTAAATTCTTATCTGAAAGTTTTGCCGTTATATGCATAGGATCTGTCGGACAAATTTCGCCAGCCTCAACATGAGGCAAGCCTCCTATAACTTGACGAACAGTAACATACTTTTTGGTATGAGTTGGTGGCAACAAATGAATTTCTCCCAATTTAGAAGCTAGCAAAACAAACCTATGCCTGTTTTGTGCAATGCCGTATTTTGGGCAGTAGACGACATTGCCACCATCTGTATAATAGCCTTCTTCGCGCAAGGTATTAATGAATTCATCAAAAATATCAGTTTTTCTTATTCTTGGTACATTTTCCATTGATACGATAACAGGTCTCACATCTTTTATCAATCTTCCAAATTCAAGAAGAAGTCCATACTTTTCATCTTCTCGAACACTGTCACCAAGTTTCGTGCTCATCTGAGAAAATGGCTGGCAGGGAGCGCACCCAACCAATACTTTTAAAGCGTCGTTTGTATAACAAGCATTGATATCATTCTCAGTTACTTTTCTAATGTCGCCCTGATGAAAAGGGATGTTATTATTATGTTCGTAAGTATAATGACAAGTTTCATCTAAATCAAATCCAGCGACAACGTTTAACCCTGCCTGCTGCAATCCACGAGACAATCCTCCTACGCCACAAAACAAATCAACTACTTGTGCCGGCATTACTTTCACATCCCTAATTTTATAAAAAAACTTTGCTATTTTATTAAGCAAAAACCGTATGTCTGTAAAACTTTTTTGCGCAATCTTATAATCGCTACAGTATATCATAATCCTTGGTTTTTGTCATTGTTTTTGGAGAAATCTTCAAACACCTTTTTAAATCTTTCAGTTATGGTACAAAGCCAATGGCTAAGCAATTCTTTTTCTTTTTTGCTGGTGAATTTCAAGCGTGAAAAAATGACATCAAATTCTTTTAAAACTATCTCACCAATGCCGCATAATAAATTTCTAATGTCGTCAAAATCGGCTCTTACAAACAAAGAGTACGCGGTCGAATGCGTATATTTACACGCCAGTTTATAAAATCGTTCAAAATCTTTTCCAAGTTCGCTTTCCTCATACAGTTTTTTCAAAGTTCTGTTTTGCTTTCTGTCTATGACTTGTTTCGTCCAGCCATAGTTTTCAGAAAAATCATTGCCATATTTTTCTAATAATTCATCATATTCTTTTTTCGCGGAGGCATTGTTCTGCGATTGCTTTGCATTATTGCTGACTTCAATATGTAGCAGATACTCGGTAACTTTTTTGTGGTCAATGAATGCCTGTTGCAGCTCGGGATGTTTTTGCAAAAACGCGAACACAATATAGTTTTCATAAAATGTGCGATAAATTACAAGTGCGGAATTCATATTTCCGTTGAGCAGCATTTGCTCGATGCTGTTCAACAACTCTATCGAATATGCGACAAAATTGTGGGCAAGTGCTATTTCATCAGATGAAGATTTTCGAATGTAATTTTCTTGAATGTAGAAGTACAAAAGATTGAGTAATTCAATATACACGACAAAAGAATTCAATGGCATGTTTCCAATAAGATTTGAAATTGCGTTTTGAGAATAGCTTTCCATGACGGTCATAATCGTTTTTGGTGCGTAATACTCGTAATTGGCTTTGAAATATTTCTCCGCATAATCATCTTTTAACTGATTTTGTAGTTTTGAAAAATCGCCATGTAAGGCAAATCATGGACAGTTGCAAAACACTCTTTTTTACCATTATAATACCATACACCATTCTATCGGCAGGCACGGAAAGGGGGCACTTGATGGCAGACGCATATCTCAAGACGAATTATCATACGCATACGACGTTCTGCGACGGCAAGGACAGTGCCGAGGAGAACGTGCGCGCCGCAATCGGGAAAGGCTTTGCGCATCTAGGGTTTTCGGCGCACTCGCTGTATCCGTTTTCGTTGGCGGGCAACCTCAATCATACGGAGCATGCGGCGTATGTGGCGGAAATCCGGCGGTTGCAACGCGCGTATGCCGCTGACATTGCCGTGCATGTCGGGTTTGAGGCGGACTATATTCCCGGTATCTGTGTGCCGCGCTTTGACGCTTACGCGGCGTTTGCGCCGGAGTTCCTGATTGGCTCGGTGCATTATGTGTATGACGGCAGCACGTTGTTCGCCGTTGACCACACGCCGCAGATTCTGCTTGATGCGGTGCACACGGTATACCATGGCGACGCGCGGCAGCTGGTGGGCGCGTATTTTGCCGCCGAGCGCGCCATGCTTGCCGCGGGCGACTTTACGATTGTCGGACACGCGGACCTTATCCGCAAGTTCAACGGCACTCTGCGGCTATTCGACGAGCAGGACGATTGGTATCGGCGTGAGGTGCAGGAGACGGTGCGGGCAATCGCGCGCGCGGGCGTGATTGCGGAAATCAATACGGGCGCAATCAGCCGGGGGTACATGAGCGACCCGTATCCGTCGGACTATATGCTTTCCCTGCTTAGGGAACGGAATGTGCCGGTTATGATAAATGCCGACGCGCACACGGCGGACGCGCTTGACTGTGCGTTCGACTGTGCCCGCGCGTGCGCAAAAAAAGCCGGTTATACGGAGACGGCATACCTTGTGGACGGCGCGGTGCGCTTTTGCGCCCTGTGACGCGCCCTAGCGGTTTCTGCGCTCGTCAGTCGTCTTGCATTCAATGCACATAAAGGCATAGGGCAGGGCTTCAAGCCGTTCGAGCGGAATGTCTTTGCCGCATTTCAGGCACTTGCCGTATTTTCCCTGCTTGATTCTGTCCAGCGCGTTGTTTATCTGCTGCAAGCGGTTTGCGTCCTGCGTTCCCAACGATTCGAGCAGCTTGCCGTCAATCACGTCGGACGCAACGTCGATTACGTCGCCCGTGGTGTCGCCGCCTTCCATGATTTTCTTGTAGTCCGCGTTCTGCGCCGCCAATGACTCCATAATCGTCTTTTTCTGCTGCTCCAGCTGCGTCTTCATTTTTTCGATAAACGCTTGTTCCATATCCTTGAACCCGCCCTCTATTGACAAATTTAAGTATTTGTACATACTAATATAAAGGTAAATCACCAAAAAAGCAAACTTTTTTTACAAAAATCCGCAGTTTGTTTGGGGGACCTTGTGGCCAAAGAAGAAGAAATTGAAGTGGAGGGCGTGATAAAAGAGGCGCTCCCGGGCGCGAAATTCCGCGTGGAGCTGAAAAAGGGCGGTCATGTTATCATCGCGTATCTTTCCGGGAAAATGCGCAAGCATTATATCAAAATCGTGCCGGGCGACAGCGTAAAGCTTGCCCTTTCTCCGTATGATTTGAACAACGGCCGGATTATTTTCCGCGAGCGGTAGTGCTTTTGTGCCAGAATCAGCGGGCGAACAAGCCCCTGAACGCACGGATCATGCCTTTTGCGCCCTTGATGAGCGCCGCGAAGCCGATAATCGGGCCGAATGGAAAGATAAACCACATATATTGCAAGAGGATTAGTCCCAGCCCGAAGATGAGGAAATTTTGGATGAGCGACGAGAGGTTTCGTCCGCGCCCCATGGGCTGTTCGTGCTGGCGGTAGTATTCCTGCCACTGCTCGTTCTGTGTCTGCCGCTGTTCTGACTGGCGGTGGCTCGCTTCCTCAAACGCGCTGTTGAACCACTGGTAAAACGCGTCGTCCTGGCGGAATCCGCCGCGCCATTCCTGCTGTCCGTAAAATCCGCCAAAGCCGTTTGCGCCGCCGTATGCCGTCTGTTCGGCAGTGGACGATGTAGTGCCGTAGCGGTCGTACTGCGCGCGCTTTGCCTTGTCGCCGAGCACTTCATAGGCGGCGTTCGCCTGCTTGAATTTTTCTTCCGCCGCTTTGTCGCCGGGGTTGCGGTCGGGGTGATATTTGAACGCCTGTGCGCGGTATGCCTTTTTGATTTCGTCTTCGCTCGCCGCCCTGCTCACGCCGAGTATGCGGTATAAATCGTCCATACTTTAAAAATAATCAATCTTGCACAGAGATACAAGTGTCTTTCAGCGGAATTTTGCCATTTCCTGCTGGCAGAGCCGGTCGCAGCGTTCGTTGTACTGCACGCCCGCGTGTCCTTTGACCCACTGCCAGTCCACCGAAAGCGCGGCGTTGAGCGCGTCGAGCTGCTGCCACAGTTCCTGATTCAGCACGGGCTTTTTTGCCGCCGTCTTCCAGCCGTTCTTTTTCCACCCGTGAATCCAAGTGGTAATGCCGTTCTTGACGTACTGGCTGTCGCTGTAGAGCGTGACGGGGCGGCCGGCAAAGCGCGCGGTGTTGCGGATTGCGGCAAGCGCGTTGATGGCGGCGGTCAGTTCCATTTTGTTGTTGGTCGTGTGCGCGTCGCCGCCGCTCAGCTCGCGCGCCTCGCCGTCGGCGATTACCACGCATGCCCAGCCGCCCGGCCCGGGATTGCCGTGGCAGCCGCCGTCCGTATACACGGTGATTGCCTGCCGGTCTGTGTGCATGTCGTCAAAAGTCATCGTTTTATCCTCCGTCTGCGTGAAAAAATCTGTCGATTTTTCTTGCCGTTTGGCAAAAAATGTATTAGTTTGATTATAGTACACTATCGCGGTAAATAAAAGACCGCGCGGCTATAAGGAGTTTTTGCAACCATGGCTAAACAGTTGATTTTTAACGAAGACGCTCGCAAAAAAATGCTGAGCGGCGTGGAGCAGATTGCGCAGGCAGTCAAGGTGACGCTCGGCCCGTGTGGTCGTCTGGTGATGCTCGACAAGAAATTCGGCGCGCCGACGATTACCAAGGACGGCGTTTCCGTCGCCAAGGAAGTGGAGCTGAAAGACCCGTTCGAGAACATGGGCGCGCAGCTTGTCCGTGAGGTCGCGTCAAAGACGAACGACGTTGCGGGCGACGGCACGACGACGGCGACCGTGCTTGCGTATGCGATCGTGCGCGAGGGGCTGAAGTCCGTTTCTGCGGGCATGACCCCGATTGAGATGAAGCGCGGCATTGACAAGGCGGTCGCGGTGGCGGTCGAGGCGATTAAAAAGGACAGCCGCACCGTAAAGGGCAGCGACGACATCACGCACGTTGCGACTATTTCTGCGAACAACGACCCCGAAATCGGCAAGATTCTGGCGGATGCCATTGAGAAAGTCGGCAAGGACGGTGTTATCACCGTGGAAGAGTCAAAGAACATGGACACGACGGTGAATATCGTTGAGGGCATGCAGTTTGACCGCGGCTACATTTCGTCTTATTTCGTGACCGACCGCGAGCGCATGGAAGTTGCCTACAACGACGCATACGTGCTGATTCACGACAAGAAAATCAGCACGATGAAAGACCTGCTGCCGTTGCTTGAGAAAGTGGCGCAGACGGGAAAGCCGCTCGTGATTATCTGCGAGGACATGGACGGCGAGGCGTTGACGACGCTCATTCTGAACGCAATCCGCGGCACGCTCAAATGCGTTGCGGTCAAGGCACCGGGATTCGGCGACCGCCGGAAAGAGATGTTGCAGGACATCGCCATTCTGACGGGCGGCACGGTGATTACTGAAGAGCTTGGGCTGAAGCTGGAGACGGCAGAAATCGAGCAGCTCGGCCGTGTCAAGAGCGTCAAGATTGACAAGGACAACACGACGCTGGTTGACGGCGCGGGCACGAAAAAAGACATCAGTGACCGCGTTGCGGAAATCAAGGCACAGGTGGAGAAATCTACTTCCGATTACGACAAGGAGAAGCTCAAGGAGCGCCTGGCGAAACTGAGCGGCGGCGTTGCCGTGATCAACATCGGTGCGATTACCGAAACCGAGATGAAAGAAAAGAAATTCCGCGTGGAAGATACGCTGGCAGCGACCCGCGCCGCGCTGGAAGAAGGCATTGTATCCGGCGGCGGCCTTGCGTTGATTGACGCGGCAAAGGCACTTACCGACGACGCGGCGGCAGATTTGAGCGACGACGCAAAAGTCGGCTTTAAGATTGTTCGCCGTGCGCTGGAAGAGCCGATTCGCCAGATTGCGGATAACGCGGGCGTGGACGGCGCGGTCGTTGCGGAGCGCGCGAAGCACGAGAAAAAGGGCGTGGGCTACAACGCCGCAAAGGACGAATGGGTGAACATGATGGACGCAGGTATCATCGACCCGGCGAAGGTGACGCGCAGCGCGTTGCAGAATGCCGCGTCTGTTGCGGGCATGCTGCTCACGACGGAATGTGCGATTACCGACATTCCCGAACCGCCCGCCCCGGTTGCCGCGCCGAACCCCGGCATGGACATGGGCTACTAATCGGCCGTAGGTGACGGAAAAGGCAGTCTGCGTGGCGGACTGCCTTTTTTTGTTTTTAAATGCTATACTGGCTGCATGGGCAAAAAATTGGTGAGTGCGTGTGTGTGCGCGTTGGTGCTGCTTGCGGGCGTGGTGGCGGCGGACTTTTCTTGGGGCGGGGCAAGCCTGCCTGTGCCGCGCGAATTGTGGGCGTTGCGCCGCGCGTATCCCGACGTGCTTTTTTCGGCGCGGTATGATTTTGGGCGGTTTGACTGGCGCATTGACGTGAGCGCGCCTATTGCGCCCGGCAAAAAAGAGGTGAAACGCGCGACGTTTTATTGGGCTGACGGCGCGCTGCTTCCCGCGCAGGAGTTGAACCGGCGCGAAAAATACTGGACGCTGCTCTACCGCTATGCGGAAGAAGTACAAGATCCCGCGACGATGAGCGAGGAAGAAATCGAGCGGATGCGCCGTTTTGGCGCGGCGGACAACAGGCGGAACGGCGCGGGTACGCCGCTGTTTTTCTTTACGTTCCTGTATGATGCCGGTACGCGGGCGGAACTGGAATCGCATATCGTTTCGGCACGGCTTTGGGGAAAAGTGACCAAGGTGCATGAGCGGATGCTGCCTGCCTTGCGCCGCGTTGAGACGCGGGTGGACGCGCTTTCCCGCACGGACGTTGATGTGCGGTCGTTTTTGGCGAACCTGGGGTCAACGGATGCTTATTACTGGCGGCGCATTGCCGGAACGCAGCGGCTTTCGTTCCACAGTCTGGGCATTGCGGTGGACGTGCTGCCCAAAAGCCGGGGCGGCAAGGAAATCTACTGGAGCTGGACGCGCGACCGCGTGGGGGCGGACTGGATGCTCACGCCGTTGAGCCGCCGCTGGATGCCACCCGCGCCCGTCATCGCCGTGTTTGAGGACGAGGGCTTTATTTGGGGCGGCAAGTGGGGCATTTTTGACAACATGCATTTTGAGTATCACCCCGAACTGTTCCAAATCCGCCTGCTGCGCTCATACGAAGACGCTAGAACAAAATGATTTCTTCGTAACACTCAATGGCGAACTGGTCGGTCATGCCTGAGATGAATTCGATTACGCATTTCTGGTAGGATTCGTTGTCGGCGAGGTCAAAGACGACGGGGGTCTGGTAGTGGCGCGTGGCTTTGCGGCTGAGGTCGTAATTGGTGTAGCGCACGAGCCAGTCGTCAAAGGTTTTGCCCAGCTTGTGGTACTGGACGAACGCGCGCGGCAGATGGCCGTTCCGCACGAAACTCTGAATGCCCATGAGCGTGTCGTGCAGCGTGCCGATGATGTTCGATGCGTATTTTTGGAACTCGCGCAGCCGCCAATGGTTGTAAATGTTCGCGTAGCTGAATTTTTTCAGCTCGGTGATAAAGCGGAAGTAGTGGTCGCTGAAGCACAGCCCTGTCTGCGGCGTGCTCTGCTCGCACAGATCGACGATCATGTCGTTTATCAGCACGGTGGTGTTCACGGCTTTGCCGCTGCGGTGCGTGAGCGGCTTGCCGTTCCGCATGATGCCGACGGTTTCCGCGACGATTTCGCGCAACTGGCGGTAGCTTCCCATGTCGAGGATATGGTAGGTGCGCGCGTCCTCAATGTCGCGCCCAAGAAAGGCGATTTTGTCGCTCAGTTTGACCACGCACCCTTCCCACGTGTACGGCTGCTCCTGTCCCGGTCGCTTGATGTCGTACAGTTGCACGGCGTTGTCGCGCGGGCGGATTCCCTGCTGGTCGATTTCTCCGCAATGGCAGATCAGCCCGTCGCGCACGGCATAGGTCAGGTTGAGCGGCTGTTCGCTGCCGTCGGGGTTCTGCAAGGTTTCGATGTAGTCCGCAAAGAACAGGCTGTTGCGTTCGTGCCAGAACTTTTTGGGGGCGTTTGCGCCCGTTTTTTGGCGCATGAGCGCGTTCAGGCAGTCTTCCCCGTGGTGGCCGAACGGCGCGTGCCCGATGTCATGCCCGATTGCGATTGATTCCGTCAGCTGCTCGTTCAGTCCTAGGTATTTTGCGATCGTGGTGGCGACCGACGCGACGTGCAGGACGTGTTCCATGCGCGTGCATACGTGGTCGTTGTGCGGGGCAAAGAAAACCTGCGTCTTGTGCTTCAGCCGGCGGTATGCCTGGCAGTGCAACAGGCGCGTGTAGTCGCGCTCGAATTCCGAGCGGATAGCATTGCCGCGCTTGTAGATGTTCGTCTCGCGATGAATCGCCTGTTCCCATTTGTGGCTGAGCGAGTCGCAGCGTACGTTCTCAAAGGCATGTTTCATACGGACAGTATAGCGGGCAGAAAACTGATGTGCAAGGTTCGCGCGGCGTTTGCGATAATCGGCGACCGCGCCGCGCCGTGGCGGCGGAAATTCAGTCAGCGGAGCAACACGGCTTTCTGCGGTGGCGGAAATTCGGTCAGCGGGGCAACGCGGAATGCCGGTTGGTCGTCTCTTGACAGGGCGCGGACAAACAGATAGTATTGTTACCCGTAACGAAAGTGCAAGAGGTAACGATTATGCAGAAAAAGGTGTTGCGCTCGGCGATTGTGGCGTTTTTTGCGGCGATTATCTGCGCCACGGGATTTTTCCGCGTTCCCGTGCCGGGCATTCAGCAGGGGATTCTCATTCAGAATGCGATGTGCGTCCTGACGGCGGTGCTGCTGGGCGGCATGGCGGGCGTGCTGCCGACCGCGCTGTTCGTGGCGGTGGGCGTTTTGGGACTGCCGGTGTTCGCGGGCGGGCAGGGCGGCTTTCAGGTGCTGACCCACATTCACGGCGGATACCGTATCGGCTGGGTGCTTGCGGCGTTGGTCGCGGGCATGATTTCGCTTCGTCCGTCGATTGCGGAGAAGCACGTGACGAAAGGCATGGTCGTGCGGCTGTCGCTTGCGGTGGTGGTCGGGCTGCTGGTCGTGTATGTTCCCGAATTGCTGTATGTCGTCGCGTTTGAAAAAGCGTCGCTGGGAGTCGGCGGGGCGGTTCGGCTGTTCTGTGCGGCGTTTTTCGCGCCGTTTGTGCTGGTCGATTTGCTGAAGGCGGCCGTGGTGGTGGTGCTCGCGCTGAAAATCCGCCCGGTGGTCGCGCAGTATCTGTATGACTGACGGGCGGGACGCATGAGCGCGATTACGGTTGACCGGGTGACCAAGACGTTCGCCACGCCCGACGGTAAAAAGACGGCGGTGCGTGACGTGTCGTTTTCGCTTGACGAAGGCTCGCTCACGGTGATTGGCGGCGAGAACGGTTCCGGCAAAAGTGTGCTGATGAGCATCATTGCGGGGCTTGAGACGGCAACGGCGGGAACGGTTTCGGCATGCGGAAAGGCGGGCTTGGTGTTTCAGGAGGCGGACACGCAGATTTTGGGCGAGACACCGCGCGAGGATGTCAGCTTCGGCCCGAAAAATCAGAAGAAATCGAAAGAGGCGGTTGCCCAAGCCGTCCAGTCCGCGTTGGAGCAGGTGGGGCTGACGGCAAAGGCGGATTTTCCGGCGCGGTTTCTTTCTGGCGGCGAAAAACGGCGGCTTGCGGTGGCGTGTATGCTTGCCATGGACTTGCCGATCATCATTTTTGACGAGCCGTATGCGAATCTTGATGTTGGCGGCGTGCGGCAGGTGAACGCGCTTATCCGGCAGCTGAAGGCGCAGCACAAGACGGTCGTCATTTTGACCCATGAGCTAGAAAAATGCCTGGGGCTGGCCGACCGGTTTATCGTGCTGTTCCGCGGCGAAAAAGTGTTTGACGGCTCGCCGCAGGAAGGGCTTGCGCAGCCGTTGGAGCAGTGGAATATCAGAAATCCGCTTGCGCGCTATGATTCGGTCGCCGATTTGGTGTGGTGATATGGCGCAGTATTCGGCATTCCGTTACAAGGCGGGCAATTCGTTCGTGCACCGGCTTCCGGCTTGGATAAAAATACTGTTCGTGCCCGCCTGCAACATACTGATTTTTTCGCTGCCGTGGCAGGTTGCGGCGGGATTCGTGCTGGCGCAGACCGTGCTTTTTTGCGCCCTGCGTTTTTCGTTCCGCGAGCAGTGTGCCGATGTCATGCCGGTCATCTGGTACGGCGCGTTCCTGTATCTCATGGGATTCGGGGCGGCATGGTACGCGCTCGCACGGACGGAGCCGTTTTGGGGCGCGGCGGCGCAGGCGGCGGTTCGTGTGGCGGCAGACCGCGTGACGGGCGTGCGCGTGCTCAAATTTTTTGCCTGCGTACAGAGCGCGTCGCTCATGTTCAAGACATCTACCTCGCTGGAACTGCGCGCGGGCATTGAGACTATTGAGCACGCAATCCGGCGGTGGCTGCCGTGCAAAAAAGAAGCGAAGTGCGCCGCGTCGGTGGCGTTGCTCGTCAATTTTATCCCCGCCGTGTTCGCTTTGTGGCAGCAGCTCAGCCGGGCATGGCTCGCGCGGGGCGGCAAACGGTCGCTCCGCATGGTTCTGGTGATTATCCCCGTCCTCTTTTTTGTCGGTCTGAAATACGCGGCCGACACGACCAAGGCCGTGCTGAATCGGACGGGAGTGTGAGGGGCGTTTTTTTCGGAAGATGACGGCATTGGACGATAGAAAAAGAAGCGGAATTTTGCTATAGTGTCGGCGGAGTTTTTTCATGCGGTATAAGGAATCCGAAAAATGAGAAAGTATGGTCTTGGATTTGTCACTGACGAGCAGATTTTTAGCCATGTCCGCGAGACGGTGGAAAAATACCGTTATCATATCGACTTGCGCGAATTCAACAAAAATCTCATCGATCCGATAAAACTTACGTTTGACGCGAGCGTGTATCATCAGACTATCCGGCAGACCATCGCATCCGAATGCGGCAGGCAGATTGACAAGACGAATACGAATCACATCGGTTATTTTCACCAGAATATATTTAGGCTTGCCGGAAACGGCTGGGAAGTTCCGAAGAACGGCGCGGACGGCGGCTTTGACGTGACGAATCATGGGCGGCACATTTTCTGCGAGGTGAAAAACAAGCACAACACGATGAATTCTGCCGCCGCCAAAAACACGTATATAAAAATGCAGAGCAAAATTTTGGAGGACGACAAAGCTGTCTGCTATTTGGTCGAGGCGATTGCCGCAAAGTCGCAGGACGCTCCGTGGGGAATAACGATTGACGCGAAAAATTACCGGCATGAGCGAATCCGCCGTATCTCAATGGACAAGTTTTACGGGATTGTCTTTGGGAAAAGTACGGCGTTTGCGCAGCTTTGCAAGGCACTGCCCGCCATTCTTGCGGATGTCATCGCTGAAGGAAATGTCGCGCCAAGCACGAACACGGTTTTTGATGAACTCGCCGCGATTTCGCCGGACATCTTGAAAAGCCTGTACCTCCTCTCATTCAAAACCTACGAAGGATTCGGAGATTTCTGATGGCGGTCATCAATTCCGTGAATCTTGCGAGCGTGCTCGGCATATCGAATGCCACGGTACATGCTTGGGTTGCTTCTCGCAAAATTGTGCCGATAAAAAAGGACGAAAGATACTATTACTTCGACACGGAAAAGCTTGCCATTCCCGAAATTGCCGCCATGGAGCATACCGACTGGGATTGTGAGACGGAAACGACTCCGCTCCGTGCGTATTCGTCGATTGAACTGTTCGCGGGGGCAGGCGGGCTTGCGCTCGGCTTGCAGATGGCAGGATTCTCTCCCGTGCTGTTGAGTGAGATTGACCACGATGCCTGCGAGACGCTCCGGCTGAACTGCAAGGGAACAAATATTGTTGAGGACGACGTTCGTGACATCGATTTTTCGCCGTACAAGGAGCGGGTAGACTTTCTTTCGGGCGGCTTTCCCTGCCAGGCATTTTCGTATGCGGGAAAACAGCGCGGCTTTGAGGATGCGCGCGGAACGCTGTTCTTTGAGCTTGCCCGCGCAATCGGGGAAATTCGCCCCAAAGTCTTTCTTGCCGAAAACGTGAAAGGGCTGGTCAGTCACGACAAGGGCAGGACGTTCAAGACGATTTCCCGCATCATCACGGACTTGGGATATACGCTCGTCGAACCGCGTGTCTTGCGGGCGGTTATGTACAAAGTGCCGCAAAAGCGGGAGCGGATTTTTCTTGTCGGCATTCGCAATGATTATGCAGGGAGCGTTTCCTTTCGATGGCCCGCGCCCTATCATCGAGTCGTGACGCTCCGGGACGCGTTTTACAAGGGGACACTGTTTGACACTGACGTGCCGGAAAGCGACGGACAGCATTATCCGCAGAAAAAAGCCGCCGTCCTCGCGCTTGTTCCGCCGGGCGGCAACTGGAGAAATCTTCCGGCCGATGTGCAGAAAGCGTATATGAAAGGAAGTTTTTACCTTGGCGGCGGAAAGACCGGCATGGCCCGCCGTCTTTCGCTCGACGAGCCTTCGCTGACCTTGACGTGTGCGCCCGCGCAGAAGCAGACGGAGCGTTGCCACCCGTTGGAAACCCGCCCGCTGACGGTACGCGAGTACGCGCGGATTCAGACGTTCCCGGACAGCTGGCAGTTTTCGGGGAGCGTGACGAGCCAGTACAAGCAGATTGGAAACGCTGTCCCGGTCAACCTTGCCGCGGCAATGGGCAGGGCATTGATTCGGTTGATGAATGACATCACGTTGCTTTCTTCCGCCGAACAGCCGGAGCAAAGTCAGGTTCATTCGGCATTGCGGGCGTAGATTTTCCCTTACAGACAAACGCACCGTCACAATGCCGACTCCACGGCGCATTTCAGCGAGATGCGCGTCCAGGTCGTCTTGCATTTGACCGTCGCGCTTGCGTTCACGCTGCTGCTTGCTTTTTCGCTATTTTTGTACGTGACGGTGTAGCCGCCCGTGAGTGTGAGCATTCGTGCCAATCCGGGGCTTGCGGTTGCATTGATCGAAAAAATGTCCTTGGTGTTGCCCGTTTTTGCCGCCGGCGGATAGCGGTCGTAGCCGAACGCGCAGGTCGCGCGGATTCTTTCGAGCACGAGCACGGTGCTGACATCGGCGGAATAGTATTTATCGGGCGTGGTGCTTGCGGTCAAGGCACTGCCGTCTATGATGATGTTCGTTGCCCCGGCGGTCATTTTTGCGGTGAACGGCCGGCTTTCGTAGGCGACTCCCGCGCTCCATTTGAGCGTGCCGTACAATTCGGCGGCGCGGGTGCTGAGGATTTTCTGTTCGGCGAGCGCGTGGACTCCGAGGCGGATCGTGGCGGCACGGGGCAAGTCGAACTGCACCTGCGGGTTTATGCCGAACTGGCTGATGGTGCGGCAGATAGTCGCCGAAGCGCCCACGAGCGGAACGGTGCGGGGCGTGGCGGAAATCGTGGGAATCGAAAAAAACGAGAGGTCGAGCAGGACGGCGCGGAACGTGGTGCGGGCGGTCGCTTTTATCCATACGGCGCAGGGCGAAAAACCGGCGGCAAACGGTGTCTGGTGGAATCCGACGGACAGGTTCGCCTTAAGGAACGGGCTTCTGAACGCGCTTTCCCAGCTTGCGGCGAACAATTGCGTCTCATCAAAAAAGGCGGCGGTGTTTGCGAGCAGTTTTTGGGTCGTGTTGCTCGCGCACGCCAGAAATCGTCCCGCCGTGAACGCGCTCTGTACGCTGATATATTTGGTCGGTCGAGCGAAAAACGAGAACGTCGCGCAAGCCATGTCGTCCTTGGCAACGGCGAACTGCGCTTCCAGCGGAATACCCCACCGTTTTTGTGGCACGGACAGCGACGCGGACACGGCGAGCGGCTTGACGGCAGATGTCAGCGTCGGCAGGCTGCTGCCGATTCCCGCCGAAAACCCGAACGATTTTTTGAGCGGGTTCGCGATTGCGGACGGCGTGGGATTTTTCAGGCGGCTGACGGAGCGCGAGAACGTGAGCGACCCCGCCTTGACGGCAACCGGGAACGGCGTGTCCAGCGTACCGCCTGCGCCAAAACGCATGTCGTTGCACAGGGCGAACGCATCTGCGGGCGAGGACACGTTGCCGAACGCCGACCATTTCGTTTTGGGCAGCGTCACGTAGCTCCGCGCGTCCAGCGAGAAAATGTCGTTGCCCAGCATGATTCTGCCGCCGGCCGACCCGCTTGCCGCGTTTTCTTTTGTGTCGTCCCGCGGAATCGAAAGCGACATCGTTTCTTTGACCTCGACGAATTTAAAAATCGGCGCGGCGCAGGCAGTACTTGTTGCCCCAATCGTCAGGGCAATGATAAAAGACAGTGTTTTCATACTGTCTTATAGGCACAGAAATTTCATTTTTCCCCAAAATGCGGGAAAAAAGTGTCGTTTTTTGCAAAAAAAATCCCGCGCGCGGCGGGATTTTCGGTTTGGTCGGGCTGAACTAGCGGATTGCCTTTGCCGACGAGTTGACGACGTAACTCTGCGCGTCGGCGAACTGGTCGATTTTTGCCACCTGCGTCTTCCAGTATTCGGCCTCGCTTGACGTGGTGTACGAGCCGATTCTGACGCGGTAGAAGACCTTGCCCTTCGCGTCGGTGTAGGTGAACACTTCGCTCGGAATTTTGTTCGATTCGAGCGTGGCGCGCGCATCGTCGGCATTTTTCTTGGTCGCATACGAGGCGACTTGCACCCAGAAGCGGTCGGGCACTTTGAGGCTTGCCGGCACGGTTGATTTTGCCGGTGCTGCCGGTTTTGCGCTCGCGGCTGTTTTTGCCGGTGCGCTCGTGGCGGCAGGAGCCGGGGCGGGCTTTGCGGGCGCGGGCGTTGATACCGGCGCAGGGGTCGCCTTTGCCACGGGCTTGGGCTGCTCGTAGTTGTAGGTATACGATTCCGTTTTTGCCGCTTGCGTGCTTGCAATCTGCGCGGCGGTCGTCGGGTTGTTTGCCGTCACGGCGGGCGTTGACGATTTCAGCGCGTTCAGGTCGATCGTCGTCACCGTCTCATCGCTGTATACGGTCGTCTTGTCCGCATAGACCGTCAGGTTGTCCGCCTGAATCTGCTGCGGGACAGCCGTATCGTTCAGGGCGACTTGATCAAACGGAGAGGCGGGCGCGTCCGAAACCGCGTTCGTGTTCGCCTGCGCGATCGTGTCGGTGGTGGGGATTGCCTGTACGGCGTACGTCGTGGGGGTGGTCCAGCCTTCGGTCGGATTGAATGCGGCCTGCTGCGTTTTGTTGCCTTTCGTTGACGTAGACAGGATAATCGCGGCTCCCACCACGACCAAAAGGAACAGTCCCGATGCCGTGATAATCCACAGCGTTCTTCTTTCTTCCATAGCGATAACCTCGTTACCGGCAGGCTTTGAGGAATGCAGAAATGGCGCGTTCCAGTGCGTGCACGTTGCCGGTGTTATGTACTCTATAAATATCGGCACGTGTTTTTTTATATTTAGCAAAGAGTTGCCGCTGCTGCCAAAATCGTGCGAGAATCTGCGCGGTTTTCATGCCGTCGCGGCGTTTTGCGCGGAAAAAACGGACGGGCAGCGGGGCGGTGACGAACAGGATTGCGTCGCAGCGTTCGATCGCGCTGATTTTGTACAGCACCGTCGCGTTGATGACGACCGGCTGATTCGGGTGGGAGTCGATGAACGAGTCGATGAGGCGGCTGACGGCGGGATGCACGAGCGATTCTTGCAGGGCGAGCAGTTTTTTGTCCGCAAAGATGAGCGAACCCAACGCCCGCCGGTCAAGCGAGCCGTCGGCTGCCGTGAGCGTGATGTTTTTTGCGGCGGCATACGGCGCGAACGTCCTGATGACCGCCGCTTGCAGGTCGTCCTGTGCCAGGGCTTGGTGCGCGAGCACGTCCGCGTCCACGGCGGCAAAGCCGTGTTTTTCCAGAATCGATGCGGCGACGTTTTTTCCCGCCGCCATCGGTCCGGTAACGCAGAGAATCAATGGAACAGACCCCAGCTGCTGCCGTATTCGACGGAGACGCGCAGCGGCACGTCCAATTGGACGGCGTGTTCCATGCGTTCTTTGACGAGCGCGATGGTGTCGGCAATGGTCGTTTCGTCGTCGGGGCATTCAAAGATGAGTTCGTCGTGCACTTGCAGCAGCAGCCGTGCGCCCGTCGGGTGCTCGCGCAGCGCGTCGTCCACGGCTATCATCGCCTTTTTCACGATGTCGGCGGCAGTTCCCTGGATTGGCGTGTTGGTCGCGACGCGCTCCGCGCCGTTTTTTTCCATTTTGTTCGCGCTTGTTATGGCGAGCAGGGGGCGGCGGCGGCCGAACAGCGTCTCCACGTAGCCCGTCTCCTCGGCTTTTTTGATCGTGTTTTCGATGAATCCTTCGATGCCCGCGTACTGCGCAAAATACTGCTCGATGAATTCCTTTGCGCGGGGCATGGGAATTCCCAGCTCGCGCGCAAGGCGGAACGCGCCCATGCCGTACATCACGCCGAAGTTGATCGTCTTTGCGGTGCGGCGCATTTCGGGCGTGACCTGCGCGGCGGGAATGCCGTAGATGAGCGCGGCGGTTGACTTATGTACGTCCGTGCCTTCGTTGAATGCCGCGCACAGCTGCGGGTCGCCGCTCAGATGGGCAAGCACGACCAATTCAATCTGCGAGTAGTCCGCGCTGATGAGGACCGTTCCCGGCGCGGCGGTGAATGCCGCGCGTATGCGCCGTCCGGCTTCCTCGCGCACCGGGATATTCTGCAAGTTGGGGTCGCGGCTGGAAAGTCGCCCCGTCGCCGTTCCCGTTTGGATAAAACTCGTGTGGATTCTGCCGTGCTCGTCCGTCATGTCGGGGAGCGTCTCCACGTAGGTCGAAAGCAGCTTGGCAAGGTTGCGGTATTCCAGAATCTTCTGCGGGACGGGATCTTGGGCGGCGAGTTCTTCAAGCACCGCGCTGTCGGTGGAAAACCCGCGCTTCGTCTTTTTACCCGGCTTCAGCCCGCGCTCTTCGTACAGCACCCTGCCCACCTGCTGCGGCGAGGCGATGTTGAATTCGTGTCCCACGAGCGCGTAGGTTTCGTTCTTGGTGGCGGCAATGCGCGCCTTGAGTTCTGCCTCATAGGAAGCGAGCGACGGCGCGTCCAGATGAATGCCGCGCAGTTCCATGCCTGCAAGGATCGGCAGGACTTTCATCTCCAGTCCCGCAAAAAGGTCGTAGAGCGGCGAGGCTTTGAGAAGCGGCAGATAATACTGCCACAGCTGCCAGGTAAAGTCAGCGTCCTCCGCGCCATATTTTGCGGCGGTTTCCAGCGGAACGTCGGCGAACGTGCCGTTCCGGGGGACGATTTCTGCGTATTCCGTGCCTTTGAGCGAAAGTTTCGTCTCGGCAAGATGCTCCAGCCCGTAGGCGACTTTTCCCAGCCGGTCAGGCTCGATCAGCCAGGCGGCAATCATCGTGTCGGCAATGGCGGCGGCAAAGTGGATGTCGTCCTCATGCTGCGGATTGACCAGTTTTCCCAGCCCGTTCGTCCACAGCACTTCAATGTCGAACTTGGCATTATGGAAGACAATCGTCACGTTCGGCGCGTTGAACAGGCGGGCAAGCGTGTCGAGCGCGTCTTTTTTGGGCATTGTCTCGGCGAACAGCGCGTCGTTCAGGATGAGCGGCACATAGAATCCTTCGCCCGCCTTGACGCTCATGCTGAATCCCACGAGGTTTGCCGTAAAAGTTTCGAGCCGGTCGGTTTCGGTGTCGAGCGCGACCGAGCCGCCTGCGGCAATGATGCCGTCCACGAACGCCGCGAATTCGCCCGCGTCGGTGAGGGCGCGGTATTTGCCTTCGTTCTGCTTTGCCGTCTTGATTTCGTTCTGCACGCGCAGGACCGCCTTGCGCGACGATGACGCGACGATGTTCTCCCCTGATTCGGTGGCGAGCGTCATGTACAGCTTTGCGACGGCGGGCAGCTCAAAGGCGATAAGCTCGGTCGCGGTCTCCTTGAAATGGAGCGCGTCCGCCTTGAATTCGTCCGGGTCATGCACGCACGGCACGTCGTCGCGCAGCGTGATGAGCCGTCTTGACAGCAGCGCGTCGTCCTTGCCCGCGCGGAGATGTTCGCCCTGTGCGCCGCCGATTGCTTCGGCATGGGCAAGGATAGCGTCGAGGTCGCCGTACTGGTTCAGCAGCTTGACCGCGCTTTTGGGGCCGATGCCTTTTACGCCGGGAACGTTGTCCGCCGTGTCGCCCATCAGGCTGAGCAGGTCGAGCAGTTTTTCCGGGGGAACGCCCCATTCCGCGGCAACGCCGTTCGCATCGACTTCCGCCCAGACCTGCGCCTTGTCCGGCTTGAGGATGTGCGTCGTGTCGCAGGCGAGCTGCATCAGGTCTTTGTCGGCAGAAAGGATGGCGCAGTGCCGCCCGGCCGCCTGGCAGTGCTTTGCCACCGTGGCGATGATGTCGTCCGCCTCAAATCCGTCGCAGCGGAGCAGGGGAACGCCGAGCACGCCAAGGAGCGATTCGATCCAGGGAATCTGCGCGATCAGGTCGTCGGGAGTCTTCGCGCGGTTCGCCTTGTAGTCGCCGAACATTTTGTGCCGGAACGTGGGCGTGCGCGAATCGAACGCCGCCACCAGATACTGCGGGTTGTACCGCTTGACGATAGCATACAGGTTGCGGAAAAAGCCGTACACCGCGGAGACATTCTCTTTCTTGCTGTTGGTCAGCGGATGCGAGATGAACGCGAAATACTCGCGGTAAATCAGCCCGTAGGAATCAAGGACGAACACGGTCCTGTCGTCAAAAAAATCTGCCATACGGAGAGTATACCGCGGATGCCGCTTTTTGTCTTGCCCTTTTTTCCCGCCGGAACGCATTGCTTGACAAGCCGCGCCAAAATTGCTACAAAAAAGTTGCAACTTTCTTCTTGGCTTTTATGGGACAAACGTCATGGCATTGAAATGGGTCGTATTGGGAATCGCCGTGCTGATGTACGCGCTGGTGATCGTGTTTCAGGAAAAAAAAGTGTGGTTCACGTCGGTTGCCGCGCTTGTTGTGGTGCTGCTCGGGACGATATTCCCCGCGCAGATTTTTCTGGGCGAGGGACGGGCGTTCGCGCTGCTGCATTCGCTCGGCGCGCTGATTAACTGGAACGTGCTGATGATTTACGTGGGCAGCATGACGATTGCCGCGCTCTTCCTGTACTCAAAAGTGCCGGCAAAGATTGCGGACATGCTCGTCTCTGTCGCGCCGAGCACCGGCGTTGCCATCGTGCTGATCCTTGCGATGACGGGCATTATCTCCATTTTTGTGGAGAACGTGGCGACCGTGCTCGTCATGGCACCGATCGCCCTGTCGCTGTGCCGGAAACGCAACCTCAATCCCACCTACGTGATGATTGGGCTTGCCGTCATGTCGAACCTTGAGGGAACGGCCACGCTCGTGGGCGACCCGCCGAGCATGATTTTTGCCAGCTACGCGGGCTACAACTTCAACGACTTTTTCGTGCATCAGGGCAAGCTTTCCATTTTCTTTTTCATTCAGGCGGGGCTGCTGGTGGGCTGCCTGTTTTTCTACTTGTTCTTTGCGCACGACCGGGAAAAGAGCGTGGTGCAGACCGAGCCGATTCTTTCCGTCGTGCCGGCCGCGCTCCTGCTCGCGCTCATCTTTGGGCTGGCGGGCATTTCGTTCGTCAGGACGGACTTTGCCTACCTTTCCGGCCTGTACTGCTTTGCGCTCGGCGTGATCGGCGTGCTGTGGTATCTTGCGGCGCAGAAAAAAGGCGCGGGGGAGACCTGGGAACTGGTGAAGGGGCTGGACTGGGAGACGATCGCCTTCCTCATCGGCATTTTCGTGGTGGTCGGCGCGATCAGCGAGACGGGACTGCTCGGCGACTTTGCGGCGTTCCTCGCGCGGGTGACGGGCGGCAGCGTGCTTGCGGGATTCGTCCTCGTGCTTGCCGTGTCGATTCTTATTTCCGGCTTTGTGGACAACGTGCCGTACATCATCGTCATGCTTCCCGTGGCGGGGTCGCTCGCGGAGCAGATGGGCATCAGCAAGGAGTTGCTGATGTTCGCGCTGCTGATTGGCTCGTGCCTGGGCGGCAACCTTACGCCGTTCGGGGCGAGCGCGAACGTGGTTGCCATGGGCATCCTCAAGCGGGAAGGGCATCCCATCCGCTTTTCCGGCTGGCTCAAAGTCTGCCTGCCGTTCACCATTCTGACGACCGCCGCCGCCGCCGTGACGCTGTGGCTCGTGTGGGCATGATAGCAGGTGGAGCAGCTGCGGCGGGAGCTTTCTGCGGTGAAGGCGTAGCCGCCGCTGCCGCGTCCGTTTGCCACGGGCGGGGGCGGGCGCATTGACAGACCCCCGCCAATCCTTTACACTTTTTCCATGATGTGTGGAGCGACGATCGGCAACATAAAAAACACAACTTTTTTTGCAAAAAGCCTTGACACGAGCGGCTTCGCCGTCATAATTGAACACAGAACACAGAACACAGAACACAGAACACAGAACAC
>CAMWTK010000019.1 GCA_947177175.1 uncultured Treponema sp. | reverse complement strand
GCAGCGCCCCTAGGAGAGGGGGTAGCGGACAAGGCTTGCCTTGGAAGCGAGGGGGAGACTTCCCCCACCCTACCCAAGCAGATTGACCACCGCGCCCGTTGCAAGGGAAAAGAGAACGACGAACGCCAGGTACAGCAGGAAATGCCGCAGGCCGAGGGCTATCTTGAGCGCGCCGAGGTTCGTGATTTTGGTGGCAGGGCCGGTAATCATGAACGCCGCCGCGCTGCCCGCGCTCATGCCGTCCGCGAGCCATTGCAGCAGGAGCGGAATCGTGCCGCCGCCGCACACGTAGAGCGGAACGCCGAGCGTCGCCGCCATCAGCAGGCCGAAGCCCTCATGCTCCTTACCGAACAGTGCCGCCATGCCCTGCGCGGGCACGTACCGCTGGAACGCGGCGGACAGCAGCACGCCGAGCAGAAACCACGGCCCGGTCGCCCGGACGTTGCGGGCAATGTTCTTGAGCAGACGCAGCAGCAGGTTCGGGTCGGTGTCGTGGTCGTGCGGGTCGCCGAACGACGTGAAGTCAAAATAGGGCGGCGCGTTTTTGCCGCAGAAAAACAGCCGCACGAGCAGTCCCGCCGCAACGCCGCAGACAAAGCAGGACACGACGCGCACCGCCAGCAGGGGCGCGCCGAGCGCGGTGCTGTAAATAATCAGCTGCGGGTTGAGCAGGACGGAACTCATCATGAACGCCGCAAGGAAGTCGTCCTTTACGCCCTTGCGCGAGAACGCGGCGCACAGCGGAATCGTGCCGTACATACACAGCGGCGAGGCGATGCCGAGCGCGCTCGCGAGCAGCAGCCCCAGAAAGCCCGGAAGCCGCCGCCCGATTTTCTCCGCCGCCGCATGGATGCCGTTCCGGGCGAACACGGAGACAGCCGAGCCGAGCACGATGCCGACGAGCCAGTACCAGAAAATCTGCCGCACCTGCACGTCCACATAATACCAGAGGTAGACGAACTCGCGGCGCAGGACGGCAAGCATCAGCGCAGTTCGACCAGCCGGTAGGCGCGGCTGCCCAGACCGATTTCCGCCGCATAGTCGAGCGTGTGCAGTCCCTGACGGCTTTCAATGCGCGTGCGCAGCGACGCGGAGTCGGGGGCAGCGTACACCAAATCCACGCTCGCCTGGTCGATTGCCAGCGGGTCGAGCGAGGCAAGGATGCCGATGTCGTGCATGTCCGGCTCGGACGGATGCCCGTCGCAGTCGCAGTCCACGCTCAGGCGGTTGAGCACGTTCACAAAGGCGATGTTCTTCCCGCCGTCCATCGCCCGGCACACGCCCTGCGCCGCCTCTGCCATCGACTCAAGGAACGGAATCTGTTCGCCCATGAACGATCCCTTGGTGCGCAGTCCGCCGGAATGGATATAAATCTTGCCCGAAGCGTCGGCACTCGTCCCGGACGCAAAGCCGATGGACAGGTTCTTGATCGCCCCGCCGAATCCCGCCATGAGATGCCCCTTGAAGTGCGACAGCACCAAGTACGAGCCGTAGTCCTTAAAATGAGAGCCAACATAGTCAACGTCGAGCCGCTTGCCGTTGACGGGAATCGTCATAACGCCGTCCTCGTCCTGCAAGTCAAAGGCCGCGATGTCCAGAAAGCCATGATCCTTGACGACCTGCTTGTGCAACGCCACGCTCGAGCGCGAGCCGCCATACGCCGTATTGCTCTCCACGATCGTCCCGTTGACTTTCTTGACGACGGCGGCGATGAGCGCGGGGCGCAGATAATTCGACGCGGGAGGCTCACCCGTGCTGATTTTGACGCCCGTCTTTCCTTTGGGCGACCAGCCGAGTGCGTCATACACTTTGACCAATGCGTCGCCCGTCACCGCGCGGACAAAATAGACGACCGGCGCGCGCTCGTCCGCCGTCTGATGCGGCAGGAGTTCCGCCGCCGCGCCCGCCTTTTTTCCCGCGCCGAACGCGCACGAGCCGCCGAGGACAATCAGGACGGCACAAAGGGCAAGAAGTTTCTTTTTCAGCTGCATTGCTCACGCCTCCCGGTTGCGGTGTTCCGCCCAGTATACGACGAGCGGCACGAACGCCAGCTGCAAGACGATGCCGGGCAGACAGGCGGGGACGCTGCGCCAAATGCCGAGCGGCGACACCGTTTCGTTTCCGAGCGCGTAAAACGCCACGGCACAGGCAATCATGCGCAGCACGCGGCCGCACAGCAGGGAAAGCAGCGTGCTGACGGCGAGCGGAACGCGCACGGTGCGCAACAGCCCGGCAGAAAGCCCGTAGCCGAAAAG
Organism: uncultured Treponema sp.; assembly: GCA_947177175.1. Taxonomy (GTDB): domain Bacteria; phylum Spirochaetota; class Spirochaetia; order Treponematales; family Treponemataceae; genus Treponema_D. The sequence continues at coordinate 37,230 of CAMWTK010000019.1, read as the reverse complement.
CTCAATCATCATGAACGGAAGCTGCGCCGCCGTGGGCATGCCCGAAAACAAATGCGCCGCGACCGGACCGAGCAAGCCCGATACCACGCCCGCAATCGGTCCTGCCAGAAAGCCGACGAGGATAACCGGCAGGTGCATCGGGCTGAACGCCACGCCCGGAGCCTTTCCCGCGCCCGACACCGTGCCGAGCCAGTGAAACCATTGCGGCACGACCACCGCCGCCACAACCGCAAGGACGGTCGCCACCGTCTGCGCCTTCATCGAAAGCGGCGCGCGCCGCTCAATCCGTACTGCTGTCATACAGCCTCCTCATGTTATTGTCCCGACTTTTCGCACTGCGGAAACTCGGTGATCATGCGATTATTCTTTCTGTTCGGCGGGATTCTGCATTTTTATCACTTTTGCCGGAACGCCGCCGACGACCGCGTAGTCGGGAATGTCCCTGGTGACCACCGCACCCGCCGCAACGACCGCATACGCACCGATCGTCACGCCGGGACAAATCGTCACGTTCATGCCGATCCAGGCGTTCTTCTTTATCGTCACCTTGCCGTAGGTGTGTTTTGTATGACGCTCGTTAAAATCATGGTTGATCGTCGCGATACGGCAGCCCGGTGCGACCGAAACGCCGTCCTCAAAGACGATGCCGCCGCTCGCGCTCAGAATCGCCGAGTGGTTGATAAACACGTTCTTGCCGAACGTGACGCGGTTGCCGAAATCGCAGATAAACGGCGTGAGAATGCGCACGTCGTCCAGCGAGCGACCGAACAGCTCCTCCAAATCCGCGACGGCGGTGGGATCGCTCGGAAGCCGCGCGTTCGCCTGCGCGCAGAGCGTCCGGGAACGCATCATTTCGTCCACCGCCTCCTGAAAATACGGCTCGCGCACGTCAGTCGGTCCGCCCGCGTCCATCAGCGTATACACAAAACCTTTTTCATACAGCATAGTTATCTTCCGCCCTGCATTCCAGTATAGGCACAGCGGTGAAACATATCAAATACTTATTTTTTATAGATTAGTATGCGAAAAACGTATGATTCAAAAAGCGGCGACGGTCATGTGCCTTTTGCGCCGCCGTGGGGATGCGCCTTGTTGTACAGCTCAATCAGGCGGTCGGTGGTCACGTGCGTGTACCGCTGCGTGGTGGATATGCTCGAATGCCCCAGCAGTTCCTGCACCAGACGCACGTCCGCGCCGCCCGTCAGCAGCGCGGTCGCAAACGTATGCCGGAACGCATGCGGGGAGACATGACGGTTCGTGCCCTCAACGCCGGAATAGCGGGCGACGACGTAGGCAATGCCGCGCGTGGTCATCTTCTTTCCCCGCTGGTTGACGAACAACGCCGTTTCCGTGTCGGCACTGCCAAAACGCTTGCGGCGGTCGGCAAGGTAGGCGGCGAGCGCGGCACGGGCATCGGCCTCAAAATAGACGCGCCGGTCCTTGTTTCCCTTGCCCGTCACGACTGCGCTGCCGTAATCAACGTCAATGTCGGCAACCGTCAGCGACGCCATTTCGCTCAAGCGGCAGCCCGACGAATACAACATCTCGAACAGGGCGCGGTCGCGCGCTTCCCAGAGCAACTCGTTCCCCGCGGGGGCGGCGCAGAGCTTGTCCACTTCCGCGCCCGTCATAAAGCGCGGCAGCCGCTGAGGATTCTTTACCGTCCGCAGTTCCAGCGCGGGATTGACCGCAAGGTAGCCGCATTTTTTGCAGTAGGAAAACAGCCCGCGCACCGCCGCAATAAAGCGGTTGATTGACGCAGGCGCGCGCCGCTGCCGGGAAAGCACCCCGATACAACGGCGGAGCGTCTCTGGCGTAATTGCAGCGATGTCGGTCTGTGCGCCGATGCCGTCCATCGCCTCGAACTGCGCCAAGTCATTCCGATAACTGATGACCGTATGCGGCGACATATCGCGCACCGAGCCAAGATAATCCAAGAATTCGTCTTTCGCTTCCCGTACGGTACGCATAGCCGCCGTCACGCCTCGCCCGACTCGGGCAGTTTTTCGGCAGCGTCTTCCGCAGAATGCAGGTAGTCGCAGTCCGGGTTGATGCAGGATTTGTACGTGCCGTTCTTTTTGTCGAATTTCTCCACCAAAAACCAGCCGCATTTGGGGCAATACTGATGTTCCAGCGGCTTAAAGTGCGAAATAAAATTGCACTGCGGATAATTCGTGCAGCCGTAAAACGACTTGCCGCGCCCTTTCGTCTTGCGCTCCACGATTTCGCCGTTGCAGCCTTCCACCGGGCATTTTGCGAGCGGAATCGACTTGGTGTTGTGGCATTCGGGAAAGCCCGAACACGCAAGGAAAAAGCCGAAGCGACCGAGTTTTTTGAGCATGGGCTTTCCGCATTTCTCGCACACTTTGTCGGTCTCTTCGTCCAAAAATCCCTTGACGCTCTCCTGATTCGCGTCAACCTCGTCCACCCGGTGCTTGAACGGCGCGTAAAAATCGCCGATAAAATTGTTCCAGACGATTTTGTTCTGCTCCACGTCGTCCAGTTTGTTCTCCACGTCGGCAGTAAAATGCTCGTTAATCACGTCGGGGAACGCCTCCACCAGAATCTTGCAGATCATTTTGCCCAGCTGTGTGGGGACGAGCTGCTTGTTCAAGCGCGTCACGTAATAGCGGTCGAGCAGCACGGAGATAATCGGCGCATAGGTTGACGGGCGGCCGATTCCCTTCTCCTCAAGCGTGCGGACAATCGAAGCGTCGGTGTAGCGGGCAGGCCCCTGCGTAAAATGCTGCTCGGGATAGAACGTGTGCGCGGCATCGAGCACCTCGTCCTTTTTGAGCGCGGGCACGGAACCCGTCACGTCTTCTTTGGAGGAAAGCAGGGAAATCACGTGATAGAAGCCTTTTTCCACCAGCTTGCTCGCCGAAGTCCTGAACAGCGCGTCGCCCGCCATGATGTCCACGCTCGTGGTGCGTGTCTTGGCGTTCGCCATCTGGCACGAAACGAATTTCTCCCAAATCAGCGTGTACAGGCGCAACTGGTCGCGCGTCAGGTACTCCTTGACGCTCGCCGGCGTGTAGCTCGCGTAGGTCGGGCGGATACATTCGTGCGCGTCCTGCGCGCCCTTGCCCACCGCATATTCAATCGGCTTTTCGGGCAGGTCGTCCGGATAATGCTCGCCAATCCAGGCGCGCACTTCGTCCAATGCCGTCTGCGCGATACGCACGGAATCGGTACGCATATAGGTAATCAGGCCGATCCGATTTTCGCCCATCTGAATGCCCTCGTAGAGCTGCTGCGCAATCTGCATCGTCTTGCGCGACGTAAAGCCCAGGCGGTTCGCCGCCGACTGCTGCATCTTGGACGTGGTGAACGGCGGCTTGGGACGCACGTTTTTTTCGGTCGCCTTCACGTCGCTCACTTTGCATTCGGAATGCTGAATCTCCTTGATGATGTCGTTGACGGCTTCCTCGCTTTTCAGATCGACTTTCGCACCCTTGTACTGCACGAGCTGCGCGGTGAACGTGGACTTGCCCTTGGAAAAATCGGCCTCCAGCGTCCAGTATTCGTCGGGAATGAAATTCTCCACTTCCTGCTCGCGCTCACAGATCAGGCGCAGGGCGACGGACTGCACGCGGCCGGCGGACAGCCCGTTCTTCACCTTTTTCCACAGGAGCGGGCTTAGATTGTAGCCGACCAGCCGGTCGAGCACGCGCCGCGCTTTCTGCGCGTTCACCTTGCTTTCGTCAATCGTCCCCGGATGCTTGACCGCCTCCTGAATGGCGACGGGCGTAATCTCATTGAAAACGATGCGCTTGATGTCCGCGTCGGTCTTGTCCTTGAGCGCGTTGTTCAGATGCCAGGCAATCGCCTCGCCCTCGCGGTCGTTATCGGAAGCAAGCAGGACATCGGTGCTTTTTTTCGCGTCGCGCTGCAATTCCTTGAGCAGTTTTGCCCGCCCGCGCACGGTGATATATTCCGGCTGAAAATGGTCGTCAATATTGATAGCCATGCGGCTTTTGGGCAGGTCGATAAGATGCCCCATCGATGCCTTGACGGTGTAGCCCGGACCGAGATATTTTTCAATCGTGGTCGCCTTTGCCGGGGATTCCACGATGACGAGCGTCTGTTTTTTCGGTTCCGCCTTCGTTTTTGCCTTTGCCATATAATCCTCTAAAAAAGTCTTTGCGACCGCCCGAACACCGTTCCCGGAGCGCTCGACCGGCTCGCCTGATATGCCGCATAGTCCGCAATGACGGGCGCGCCGTCGTCACGATACCGCTGCACGGAACGCTCCTGCTTGTGCGCCACGTTTTTTCCGCGGGCGGACTGCGCCTGCAACTGCCGGACGGCCGCCTGATCCAGCAGCTGCGCGTCGGCAGAAAAACATTCCTCGTGCAACAAAACCTCGCGACCGTACTCAAGCGCGAAACTTGCCGTAATGAGCGCGCCGCTTCCCGCCGGAGCCTGCATGACCACCGTCGCGGGCGAAAGCGCGGCTATAATCCGGTTGCGCTGCACAAAACGGAATGCCTGCGCTGCCGTGCCGGGCGCGTATTCGCTCAGCAACACGCCGCCCTTTTCCAGCAGTCGCTGCGCCAGTTTTTTGTGCGCACCGGGCGTTACGATGTCAATGCCGCACGGCAGGACGGCCGCCGTCTGCCCGCGCGCGCTCAAAAGGCTGCCCTTGTGCGCGTGGCTGTCGATGCCGTAGGCAAGCCCGCTGACGACCGTGCCGTCGTCCTCTGCCGCCGCACGCGCAAATGCCTCGGTCGCCCGCCGCGCACCGACCGTCGCCCGGCGCGTCCCCACCACGGACACGCACTGCCGGTTCAGGCAGTCCGCATTTCCCCGGTAGAACAGCATATAGGGCGGATCCGCCATCTCGCGCAGCATGGCAGGAAAATCCGCCGCATCCCACGCTGTCCAACGGATGCCCAGCGCGTCGAGCAGCCTCTTTTCCTGCTGCGCCTGCCGGAGCCGCTCTGCGCCGTTCCAGGTCGACCTTGGTATCGCGCGGCGGACGGCAACAGATATATCTTCTATTGAATATAGAGCAAATGACGCACTGCCGTCAAGATTATTTTGCAAAAGCGTCTTTTCTTTTGTCGTCAAAAACGTCGCGCCCGCAAGCATCAGGCGCAACAGCACGTCATCATTCTGCATTGGCTACGGCATATAGGCGGCATCAAGCGCAATCTTCTTGTTCTGCTCGGCGAGCGACTTGCGCTTTTCGTCCTTTGTCAGCGAGATAATCCGATCGTACAGCTCGACCGCCTTGTCAAATTCGTAAGTGCGATAGTAGGCTTCGGCAAGGCGGAACATGGCATCGGTATTGCGCTTCTCGATTTCCAGCGCGGCCTCAAGGTGCGGAATCGCCTTTTCGGGTTCGTCCAGATAATAGATATAAATGACCGAAACGCCGTACAGCGCGCGCACGTAGCGCGGGTCAATCTCAATCGCGCGCAGGTACGCGCTTTCTGCCAACTTGAGGTACTGGTATTTCTGCGCCGTCGATCCGCTCGCCGTGTAGTCCAGCGCGGAAGCCGCCATGTAGCCCGCGCACACGCCGACCCAGTAATACAGGTTCTGGTTGTCGGGGTAGAACGTGATTGCCTTCTGGAACGACTGCAACGCCTCGCCGTACATTTTGTTGTCAAGGTAGCGCGTCCCGAGCATTTTGTACCAGATGCCCACTTGCGCCTGCGCCAGCTGCACGTCGGCAACGCGGTCCTGGTATTTTTTGATGGCCGCCTGCAACTGCTCGATCGTCGTCGGACTGCCGACCCCCTCTTCCATTTTCTGCATACGGATAATCGTCTTGGAAGACTTCGCGCATCCGCAGAGCATAAGGGCGGCAAACACGACAGCCGCAATCATTTGTTTTGTTTTCGTCATACGCTTCCTCCCGTTGCGTGACCCGGAAAATACTCCCGGTGTCCCGTCCGCAGCTGACGGTCGTCAACATGCGTATAAATGGTCGTCGTCGCCAAATCCGCATGGCCGAGCAATTCCTGCACGGAACGCAGGTCAGCCCCGCCCGCCAGCAGATGTGTCGCAAACGAATGGCGCAACGTATGCACTTTCGCGCTCACGCCGCTCAGCGCCTCCAGTTCCTGGAAGCGCTTCCAGATTCCCTTGCGGCTCATCGGCTCGCCCCGGTAATTGACGAACACTTCGGCGACCGCCTTTTTTCCCACCAGCTGCGGGCGCACCTTGTCAAGGTATGTCGCCAGCCGCTCGCGCGCCGCAATCCCGAACGGAATCATCCGCTCTTTGTCGCCCTTGCCGTACACCGTGAGGACGCGCTCATGCAAGTGCACATTCTCCACCAGCAAGTGCGCCGCCTCGCTGATACGCAGCCCGCACGAATATATCAGCTCGAACAACGCGCGGTCGCGAACGCCGAGCGGCTTGCTCACGTCAATCGCCGCCAGCAGCGCGTCCACCTGCCCCACGCTCAGTACCTTGGGCAACGAGCGCGCCTGCTTCGGCTTGTCCAACTCTTTGACAAAATTCTCTTTCCAAAGTCCCTGCCGCACCAAAAATGACCCGAACGCGCGAAGCCCGGCAATATCCTTGGCGACGGTCAGCCGGTCGCAACCGTTCTGCTTGCGCCACACAAAAAAGCCCAGCAGATCTTGCATGGTGACATCGCACACCGCGCGCTTGTGCTGACCGCACCAGTGCAGGAACTGCTTTGCCGTCGTCTCATACGTCCGCGCGGAAAGCTCCGCAAGCCGCTCCACGGACACCATGTCGGTGTAGAACTGCGCGATCAGCACCTCGTCCGTCATCTTACTTCAGTTTTATCGTGCGCGAAAGCCCGTCCAGCCGCCAACATGCCGGCTCTTCCAAGTCATCCTCCGAAAAATTCGTCGTCGCGCGGACATTCGTCCCCGCCATCCGGTCCATGTCACGCCCGAGCGTCGAACCTGTCTTCGGCGTGACGGAAGCCGGCTCAGTGGGAGCGGCGGCGGGCGCGGATTTTTTTGCCGGAGAGACAAATTCACCGAACAAATCAAGGTTTTCCGGCTTTGCGCCGCCAAGGTTTTTCGGCGGACTCGGCGGATTCAACATGTTCTCGAAATCATCGATATCGACCACGCCATCATCTTTCGCCGCCGGAACGAACGGCTCTGCCGCCGGGGCGACCGTCTCCGCGGCAGGCACTTCTTTTACCGCGCTGCTGCTCCGATCGAATCCCGTCGCAATGACCGTCACGCTCACCGTGCCGCCCATGTCGGGGTCGATGACCTGCCCCCAGAATATGTTCGCGTCGGGAGCGGAACTTCCCGTAACGATTTTCGCGATTTCATCGGTCTCTGAAAGCGACAAATCCTCGCCCGAACAGATGTTGATGAGGATATTTTTTGCGCCATCAATATGCGAATCTTCCAGCAGCTTGTTGTTGATTGCCGCCGTCGCCGCATCCACCGCGCGGTTGTCGCCCTCGCCAATGCCGACTCCGAGAATCGCGTCGCCCTGATCTTTCATCGCCGTCATCACGTCCGCAAAGTCCGTGTTCACCTCGCCGGACTGCGTGATGATGCTGGAAATGCCCTGCACGCCCTGGCGCAGCACGTCGTCCGCCAGCAGAAATGCCTCGCGGATAGGCAACTTTTTGTCCACGATTTTGAACAGCTGCTGATTCGGAATGACGATAAGCGAATCGACTTCCTCGTGCAGTTTTTTGATGCCTTCCTGCGCCTGCCGCATGCGCATGCTGCCCTCGAACGAAAACGGCGTCGTCACCACGCCCACCGTAAGCGCGCCCAGCTCGCGGGCAATACGCGCGACAATCGGCGCAGAGCCAGTCCCCGTACCGCCGCCCATGCCCGCCGTGACGAACACCATGTTCGCGCCCTTGAGGATATTCTTGATCGTCTCGGTATCTTCCTGCGCCGCCTGCTCGCCCACGGCGGGTTTTCCGCCCGCGCCCAGTCCGCCGGTCACTTTCTGCCCGATCTGAATACGGTTCGGCGCCTTCGACTTGCTCAACGCCTGCAAATCAGTGTTCAAGACGATAAAATCGACATTCTGAATATGCGCGTCAATCATGCGGTTGACCGCGTTGCTTCCGCCGCCCCCGCACCCAATGACTTTGATGACCGTCGGGTTCGCGTCATGCAACGCATTCCCCGCATTGTTTTCTACCCTAAATTCAAGCATAGTGCCTCCCGTCCATGCGCCCGTTAAAAAAACGATTTTTTAATTCTCTGCCACAGACTGTCGCCCGTGTCCTTGTCCCGGTCCGGCTCACGCCGACGCCGGTCTTTTTTTCCCTTCATCTGCACCAGATTCTTGTTCGCCACGACCAGGCCGACCGCCGTCGCGTATTCCGGCAGGCGGTATTCTTCCTCAATACCGCCCCATTTTCCCGGAATGCCCAAGCGGACCGCCGACGTGCCGAACACTTTTTCGGCAAGCTCGACCGCGCCCTCTATCTGCGCACCGCCGCCAGTCAGCACGATGCTGCCCGCAAGCTGCGTCACGCCCGTGCGGAGCGAAACCACCTCGCGCACCATCGTAAAGATTTCTTCCATGCGCGGCATGATAATCTCGCACAACGACACGCGGTCAGTCTGCTCCGGTCCGCGTCCCGCAATGCCGGGGATAAGCACCTCGTCGTTCCGCCGCATGGCGAACGGCATCCAGCACGAGCCGCTTTCGATCTTTATCTTTTCCGCCGTCGCGGTCGCAATGCTCTTGACGATAGAAATATCATTCGTCACCGCATTGCCGCCGAGCGGAATTGAAGCCGTGCAAATAGGCGCGTCCTTCAGAATCACCAGAATGTCGGTCGTGCTGCCGCCCACATCAATCAAGATAGAGCCAAGCTCACGCTCGTCCTCGCTCACTACCACCTGCGTAGCGGCAAGCGTCTTGAGCATGACCCGATCAAGCTGGTATCCCGCCCGCTCCACGCACTGCGTGATATTCTGAATCGCCGTGCGCGATGCCGTGACTATGTGCACTTCCGCTTCCAGGCGGACGGCAATCATGTGGACGGGATCTTTGTAGCCCGGAACGCCGTCCACGATATAATCCTGCGGAATGACATGGAGCATTTTCCGGTCTATCGGAATTTGGACGGCGTTCGCCGCCTCCAGCACCCGGTCAACGTCGGAATGATTTATCTCCCGGTTGCTTTTTCCGCGCGAAGAGACGGCGACAAGCCCCCGCGAATTCAGCCCTTCCACCTGCGTTCCGCCAATGCCCGTCACGCAGGAAAACACTTCGTAGCCGGCCTTCTGCTCCGCCTCTTCTATCGTCTCCTTGATGCAGGCAATGGTCGCCTCAATATTGACGATAATTCCCTTGCGCAGTCCCGTCGAAGCCTTTTTCGCCACGCCGATAATCTCAACGTTGCCCTCATCATCCGCCTCGCCGATGACCGCGCGCGTAAAACTCGTGCCAATGTCAAGTCCTACGATTATATTAGTCAAGACGCACTCCTTCATCAGAATTCTGACGCGGATAATATACCACAGAACCATACCGAAGGTCGATTGCCGAGACATCTTTTTCCAGCGTATTTACCACGTCAAGCATTACCATCATATATTGTAATGCGTCTTCGTTCAATTGTCTATCGACTAAAACCCGCGTCCGGCTGTGCAGCGGATACAGGACCAGCTCATAGTTGCCGTATTCCTTGGGGACGACATGAATTTCCGAAATGCCCGCAAAATAATTCTGCGAGAGCGAACGGATGTCGCTGATCTGACCGATAAGCGCGTGAAACCGCGCCGGAAGCCGCATTCCCTCGGGGATATGCTCAATCGGAATGCCCGAAATGAGCGGCAGCGAAAGGTGCGCCGTCGCGCTGGACGGCGGGAAAAGCACGCCATTTTTGTCAACCTGCACGAGCACTGTGCGCCCGCCCTGCACCGCGAACATCATGGCGACGGGGACGCGCTCCTTTACGGTGATGAACACGCGGTCGGGAAACCGCTTGACCACCTGCACTTCCTCCACGCCGGCAACCGAGCTGACGAGCGAGCGCGTGTCGTTCGCGCTGAAGTTGATCCAGTTTTTCTGCGAGACCGAGGCAATCACGCCCGCCATGTCTTTTTCCGTATAGCCGTTCAGACCGCGCCACACAATGCGCACCGAATTCATACACGGCACGACAAACAGATAAATGACCGCCTCCGAAAGCAGCAGCAGGCACAGCACGAGCAGGATTATTTTTATCGCCCGCGATTTCGGCGCGGGCTTCTCCTGCCGCCGGGACGAAACCGCCTCAAATTCTTCAAACCCGCGGAAAATAAGGTCACTCATAGAGTACTCCGATACTGTCAGAATCTCGTTCCGTCTGCTCAAGCCGGGACACGTTTATCAAAAATCCGCACATTGCGAGCGTAAAAATAATCGACGATCCGCCCGAAGAGAAAAAGGGCAGCGGAATGCCCGTCGTGGGAAGCACCCCGCCCACCACCGCAATGTTGACCAGCGACTGGCACACAATCGACGCCGCAAAGCCAAAGCCCGCCAGCGCGCCGAAGCGGTCCTTGCATGTCAGCACACAAGAGAACGCGCGCCAGGCAAAAAGCGCGAGCAGCACAAAATAAAGCGCCACGCCGACCAAGCCCATTGCCTCCGCCCAGCCCGCGAACACGTAATCGCTCTGCACTTCGGGAATGGCATTGATGCGCGTCAGCCCCGTGCCGATGCCCTGCCCCCAAAAACCACCCGCGCTGATCGCACGGTTCGCCGCCATCGTCTGATAGTTTATCGTCTGCACGTAGCTTTCCGGGCGGATATAACCCAGAATGCGGTCCATGCGGTACGGCCGGAGCAGCACCATCAGCGTTACGGCCGGAATCGCGAGGCAGGAAAACGGGAACATCCAGGACAGTTTTGCGCCGCTCACAAAAAACAGCAGCAGCCCGATAAAGAACACGAACAGCCCCGTCGAAAAATCCTGCTGTGCGAACACGATGCCCGAAAACACGAGCAGCCCGAAGAACGCGGGGAACACCGTCTTGTCGTCCTCCAAAACGACGCGCTCCTGCTTGTCAAAAAAATTCGCCAAAAACAGCACGACCGCAAATTTTATCGCCTCTGACGGCTGGAACGTCGAAAAATACGGAATGCGCAGCCACCGCCGCGCCCCGTTGCGCTCCACGCCAATGCCGGGAACGAACGTCAGCAGACACAGGACAATCGAGCCGAACACGAGCACCGGGAGCATTTTACGCACCGCCTCCAGCTTGACCGACGCAAAAAAAAAGAACGCGACAAATCCCAATGTCGAACTGACGAGCTGCCGCTCCACAAAATGCAGTGAATTGCCGAACGCGCGCTGTCCGAATCCGCTCGAGCAGATATACAGCGTCGCAAGCCCGATGCCCCACAAGAGCAGCACCATGACGACGAGTGCCGTGTCGGCTTTTCGGTACGATGCGACCGGCCGCTCGGCAAAAAACGTAAAGCGGCTCATGCACATGCCTCCCGTCCGTCTTCTGTCAGCAACGGGACGAGCCGCTCCAATCCGATGCCGTTCGAGCCTTTCAGCAAGACCAAATCGCCCGCACGCGCAGTCGCATTGATACGCCGCGCAATCGCCGCAATCGCGTTATCATCGTAATCCGCAACGTATTTGCAGGCAATGCTCCCGAGGCGCACCGCCGCATCGTATGCCGAGCGCATTTCCGCGCCCACAAAAATCACCGTGTCCGCGCCGGAACGCGCGGCCATTTCGCCTGTCTGCCGGTGCGCCGCAAAAGACTGATTGCCTAGCTCCAGCATATCGCCCAGCACAAAATGCTTTCTGCCCGGCACCGCCACGTCCGCGCAAAAACTGATTGCCTTTTCCATGGAATCCGGGTTGGCATTGTAGCAGTCCGCCAAAACCGCCACGCCGTCCGCCGTGCGGACAATCCGGCTCCTCGCGCCAAGCGGACGCACGTGCTCAATGCCCGCCTTTATCTGCTGAGGAGTCAGCCCCAACTCACGGGCGAGCGCGATCGCCCCCAGCGCGTTCAAGGCATTATACGTGCCGGGCAACGACAGCCGCATTTCCGTGCCGTCCACACACAATATCGTGCCGTCAAGCCCCTCGTCGCGCAGAATAGCGGCACCGCCCGCCGCACCATTGTCCCCGTAGCGCACGATGTTTCCCTTTACGCCGTCAGCGAGGAAATCGGCAAAATCATCGTCCGCGGGAATGACGGCAACGCCGTCCGCGTCAAGGTACGCGAACATCTTTTTCTTTTCGTCGGCAATGCCCTGCCGGCTCCCGAGCAGCCCGATATGCGCCGTGCCGATGTTCGTCACGATACCGTAATTCGGCCGGAGCACCGCCGCAAGCTCGCCAATCTCGTCCTTACGGTTCATGCCCATCTCAAACAGCCCCACCTCGTGTTCGGGACGAATGGCAAACACGCTCAGCGGCAAGCCCGTCTCCGAGTTCAGATTGCCTTTATTGGTGACGACGGTATATTTCTGGCTCAGCAGCGCGACGGCGATTTCTTTGGTCGTCGTTTTTCCGCTTGACCCGGTTACTGCGCACCTAATAAGGTGCGGAAACTGCGCCACATACGAAGCGGCGGCATCCTGCAACGCGCGCAGCGTATGCTCCACCACAACAAACGCGACCGCCGGATGCTCCGCCGCAAGCCGCTCATACATCGCCGTTTCCTGCTGATATGAACGCCGCGCCACGAACACGACGCTCGCGCCGTTCGCAAGCCCCTGCGGAATATAGACATGTCCGTCCTGTTTTTCACCCACCAGCGGCACAAAAAGCGTGTCTGCAACGACATTCCGGCTGTCAGTCGCCACGCTGGTAAAATAAATCGCCTCAGCCTTTTTTGCCGTGCCGACAAGAGAGCCACGGACTGCCGCAAGCAGCCGTCCGCCGTCCAAAAGAGAAGCCTTTCCGCGTTTTTCCGTCGTTCCGCTCATTTCGCGCTGCCTTTTATCTCTACGCGCACGATGTCGTCCGTATTTGCCTTGCGCATCCCCAGCTCATATTCCGCAATGCGCTCAATGCGGTCGGAACTCGAAAGCACGCTGATATCCGAAATCAGCTTTTTGTTTTTTTCCACCAGCTCCACCTGCTTCAGCTCAAGCGCGCGGACTTCAGACTTCAGCTTCGCGTACCGCTGTGCCTGCACCACGTCAACAATCAAAAGGGCGGGAATGGCGGCGGCCGCAAGATAAACGAGCAACTTGTTCCTCATAGTTCGTACTTTCAGTTTGTTCATCACATTCTTGCAGCCGACCCGACTACACTCCCTTATAATCCGCGCGATGCTTTTCGCTCGCATCGCGTAATTTCCGTATGACCCGCAGTTTCGCGCTCCGGCTCGGGGAATTCTCCCGGATTTCCCCCGCCGACGGCTCGACCGGCTTTCTCGTCAGCACGTCCGCGCACGGCGTTCCGCCGCAGGAGCACACCGCCTGTTCGGGCGGGCACACGCATCGTCTGCCAAGATTCCGAAAATACTGCTTGACGATGCGGTCCTCAAGCGAATGGAACGTAATCACGCCCATTTTTCCGCCCGTTTGCAGGACCGCAAACGCATCCGCCAGCGCGTCCGGCAAGCGTTTCAGCTCGCCGTTCACAGCAATGCGCAGTGCCTGAAACGTCCGCGTCGCCGGATGAATCGCGCCGTACCGATACGACGACGGAACGGCATGCCAGACAATATCCGCCAGCGCCTTTGCAGAAACGATACTTCCTCCCTTTCTCGCCTCCACAATCGCCCGCACAATGCGCCTGCTGAACTTTTCGTCGCTGTACGCATAGAGCATATCCGCAAGCGCGTCCTCACGCATACCGTTCACGATGTCCGCCGCGCTCATGCCGCCGTCCGTATCCAGCCGCATATCCAGCGGCTCATCGTGCCGAAACGAAAATCCCCTCCCGGATTTCTCGTAATGGTACACGCTGATCCCCAAATCGAACAGCAGCAGATTCGGCCGCTCAGCCCCCGCCGGAAAATCATGATAAAAATCATTGAACCAGCCGTGATAAAACTGCACGCGCTCCCCGAACGGCTCAAGCCGCTTGCGGGCGCGGGACTGAATCGTGCCATCCGCGTCCACCCCAATGACGCGCAAGGCGGGGAACGCCGCCAAAAATGCCTCGGTATGCCCGCCTTCTCCCAAAGTCGAATCAACCATCAGCGCATTCTGCTCAAACGGCTCTCCCACAGGCGAAAGCCATTTCAAGCATTCCTGCAAAAGCACCGGCGTATGGACAATTTCCACCCCGTTCCCCTCAGACCGTCAGCCCCAGCCGACTAAAAATTCACCCCCGCAAGCAACTCGGCAGCGGCGGCGGCATCCGGCTCAAATTCCTCCACGTTCTTGCGATACGCTTCGGCATCCCACAGCTCCACGTACCGGTCAACCCCGATAATCACGCAGTCCTTGGTCAGCCCCGCATACTCGCGAAGAATCTGAGGAACCGAAATACGACCCGCCTTGTCAAATTCGACCACCTGCGCCATGCCAAGCAGACGATCGCGCAGCATCCGCCCCTGACGGGAGAACAGCGACGTGTTCTCCATAAGCTTCGTTTTCAGCTCCGTCCAATATTCGGGAGTGTAGAGCCACAGCGACTTGTCCAGCGACTTGGCAATAATGAGACTATCTTGTGTCAGCGCGGCCCGCAACTTGGACGGAAACAAAATCCTCCCTTTCTCGTCCAACGTGTTGCGGTACTCACCGATTAACAGATCCATACCACTATTTTCCACTTATTCCCATTTATTCCCACTTATCTCCATTTTACTCACAAATTCGATAAAGTCAAGCCATTTTTGTGCCGACAATAAAAAAATTATGATTCAGACCTACAATGAGACCGACGTACACCGCACGCTCAAACACCTATACGCGCTCGAATACAACGGCACGACCGAAGTCCCCACCGGCAACTGGATTTGCGACATCGTGACCGAAACCGGCGACGTAATAGAAATCCAAACGACGAACATTTCCAAACTCACACCTAAGACACAGAACCTGCTCACCGCCGGCAAAAAAGTGACCATCGTCCGCCCAATCGTCGCCGAAAAAACAATCGAAACCTACGCGCCGGACGGCACACTCGTCAGCCGCCGAAAAAGCCCCAAAAAACAGACGATATACGCAATCCTGCGCGACCTGACCGGCATCTACCCGCTCCTGCTGCACCCCCACTTCATGCTCGAAGTGCCGTTCATCACCATAACCGAGCAGCGCCGAAAAACCGCAACGCCCGTCCAGCTCGCAAACAAAAGCCGACGATTTCTCAAAGACTGGATTCCGCAAGAAAAAAAACTGACGGCAATCATCAGAAAAGAACGATACCAAACAAAAGCCGATTATCTGACGCTCATTCCGCCCGCACTGCCGGCCGAATTCACCGCCACAGAACTGCAAAATGCGATTTTTTCAGAAATTCACGCGCACGAGGCAAACAAAAGCACCTGCTCCGCCGCCGCAAGCCAAGCCCGCCTCCTGCTGTGGCTCTTCACGCGCATGAACCTCGTACAAAAATGCGGAAAGAAAGGCCGAAGCACCTTGTACAATCTGCAAACTGATTGATTTTTGTGCTTCACACAAAAAAATGACCGCAAGACAGCGGTCATCAAGCCATAAAAAAGCCCGCATAAGCGGGCTTTTCTGCAAAAACGAGGCATTACCATTCATTCCGGCAAAAACCGGAACGGACAGATACTACCAGTCATCGCGCATATCGTCTTCGTCACGGTTTTCAATGTCGTACAGGTCAGTAACGGCACGTAAGTCGTCAAAATACAGATAGTACGAACCGCGCGCGAGCATCGGATCACAGTCAATCCTAAAGCCCACGATACGCAAACCCGGGCGAGAGCCGTTGTACGCGCTCTGCTGAATAATGCCATGCTCGCCATCGGGCGTCGGCGGAACAGCGACCGTCAGACGTTTCCATCCGCTGAACGCAAGCGATCCCATGTACAACTCAAAATTATTCCCGTAATAATCCTGCACCAACAGCGTCAGATTGTGATCCATATTGCGGCCGACCACCCAAACTGAAACCGTCTTGGTCACGCCCTCAATCGGAATCGGGCGCGTCGAGCGCACAAAAAATGAGTTGATGCCACGGCGGAAGAATTCAACCTTTACGCCGAGCACTTTTGAATCGACGGTTTCTTCTTCGCCTTTCAGCGGCTCTTTTGCGGCAGGCGCGCCGTCAAACAACCGCGCAGAAATAACGCCGTAGTCGGGAGAAATAGACGCATTCCACGCGCCTTCCAATTCAAAACGGTCTACCGAAACCTCGCGCAATGCCTGGCGCGCGGAATCGTTACCCATAACGGTAGGATCCGGCTCTGCAAGGCTCGTGTTCCCTGTGCTTTGCGCCTGCGCAAACAGCATGCCAGCCGCGGCAAACGCCATGAATGTTGCAATTACTTTCTTCATACTTATCTACCATCCTGTGAAACATTGCTGCTTGAGTTAGCCGAACCGCCGTCACCCCCGGCAAATTCAACCCCCTGCAATTCATACCCGTCAAACACATTGCTGAGCGTGTTCGTCGTATACTTCAGCTGGTCAATAAAGATGTCAAAATTATCGACATACTCGTTCGGGTCGGTGCGGACTCTGAAGCCCACAAAACACATCGTCCGCGGACCAGTGCGCAGACGCGAACGCTGTTTCAGATACGAGGGAATTGAGACGATGATGTTCTTCCAGCCATTGAACGCAAGATTTCCCGCCGGGAGCGTATACACACGACCGTCCGAATCACGCACGAGCAGGTCGATGAAGTACAGGTAATTCGCGCCCCATACCCAGAAATCAATCTGCGTCACCGTGCCTTTCAGCGGAATCTCAAACGGCTTTCCGTCCACTTCCGGGTAAATCTCAAACCAGTTCTCACCCTTGCGCTTGAACGAAACTTCCACGCCGAGCACTTTCGGAGTATTGTCGGACGCACCGTTCAGCAGTCTGAGCGAATTCGGCTGCCCGTCAAAATACTCCAGCTTGGGAAAACCATTCTCGTCATCGATGAATGCGCTCGCCTGAACGTTCCACGTCCAGTTGAACTTCTCACCTGCCTGAAAGCCTTTGCCCGGCACGTGATAATCCTGCGCACCCTCATTGTCAAAATCATCGACAACAACCGTTTCCACCGCCCTGCTGTTCGACTGTGCAAAGCCAAACGCGGTGGCAAAAGCAAGGCCTACAACAACCGCTATGCCCTTCTTCATTCGATTCTCCTTCAGTCCGTCCTCCAGTCTTGCGCCCGGAATGACATCTTTTTTATTATCGACATCCGTTCATAAAAACATGAGACAAATTCGTACCTTTATTATATTTCTCCTTGCGTTCTTTGTCAAACCGTTTTCTTGTCATTTAGTGATTTTTAAATCTTGATTTTATCGCGAAACGGGCGTACCATAGAGATATATCAGAATCACTCACATTCTGCTGACAGAGACACAAGGAGTTTCTATGACGAGCTACAAAGAGCTTGGCCTCGTGAACACGAAAGCGCTGTTCGAAAAGGCGATGAAAGGCGGATACGCAGTTCCGGCGTATAATTTCAATAATATGGAACAGCTGCAGGCAATCATTCAGGCGTGCGTGGAGACAAAATCGCCGGTCATCCTGCAAGTCTCCTCGGGCGCGCGCAAATACGCCAACAAGAACCTGCTCAAGAACATGGCGCGCGGTGCCGTGGAGTACGCGCACGAGCTGGGCTACGACATCCCGATCGTCCTGCACCTTGACCACGGCAACTCGTTCGAGCTGTGCAAGGACTGCATCGACACCGGCTTCTCTTCCGTGATGATCGACGGCTCTGCCTTGCCCTACGACGAGAACGTCGCGCTCACCAAGCAGGTCTGCGAATACGCGCACTCCCGCCCCGACTACGTGACCGTTGAGGGCGAGCTGGGCGTGCTTGCCGGCGTGGAGGACGATGTTGCCGCCGAGGAAAGCAAATACACCAAGCCCGAGGAAGTGCAGGATTTCGTCGCAAAGACCGGCGTGGATTCGCTGGCGATTTCTATCGGCACGAGCCACGGACGCTGCAAATTCACGCCCGACCAGTGCACGCGCAACGCCGACGGCATTCTGATCCCGCCGCCGCTCGCGTTCGACGTTTTGGAAGCAATCGAGCAGAAACTGCCGGGATTCCCCATCGTCCTGCACGGATCGTCGTCAATCCCGATTGAATACGTCAAGCAAATTGAACAGTTCGGCGGCAAAGTGCCCGACTCGGTCGGCATTCCCGAAGAACAGCTGCGCAAGGCGGCAAAATCGGCGGTCTGCAAAATCAACATCGACTCCGACGGGCGCATGGCGATGACCGCCGCAATCCGCAAGGTCTTTGCCGAGCAGCCGTCAGAATTCGACCCGCGCAAATACCTCGGGCCCGCCCGCGACGAGCTGAAAAAAATGTACGCGCGCAAGAACGAAGAAGTGCTTGGCTCGGCGGGAAAAGCATAGTACCGCACGGACGGCACACAGACAGGACGACGGCTCGCGCCGTCGTCTTTTTTTATTTCTGGTGGGAAGCGATGCCAGTCAGGCGGGAAAGCAAGCCCGTCCGCACGGCGACCAGCGCGACAAAACCGACGATGGCAAGCCCCTGCACCGCCCCTGGAAAGGCGTAGTACCACAGCGTCTCGATGAGCGACGGCGCGGCAACCGCCACAACCATCGCACACAGGGCGACAGCAAACGCGCGGCCTTGGCAGGCAGGCAGCCGCGACAGCTCGTGCGCGACGGCAGCGACCATAAGCACATACAGCACCGGCTTGGCGAACAGCAGGAAAAACGGCAGCGGCACGGGATGGGCAAAGATTTCGGCGGGAAGATAGACCGCATAGAACGGCAGCATGAACAGCGCGAACGAACCGATTTTCGTTTCTGCCGGATCGCGCGCGCACAGCATGCACAGCGCATACGCCGCGCACGGGACGAGCGCACAGGAACAGAACGTCTCAAGGAAAAAAAACAGCGGACACGCGCCATCATACGGCGTGCGGAACAGGAAAAATCCACGGAACACGGCAATCAGCCCCGCCAAAACGAGCGCGGCAAGCGCGATCAAAAGCCGCGGACGCACGACGGCTGCCCGCCCACTGGCATAAAACACAAACGCGCACGGAAACAAAAGCAACGCAAAAAGATACATGCCCCACCATACCACGAAAACGAAAACCTGTAAACAATGCCAATATACGCAGCAGCGGCAGATTTTGCGGCACACGCTGAAATTTTTCGTTTACTGCCATAAAACAAAGTCCTGTAGTGGCTATGCCGGTTTTTGCGCGCCAGCGGCGCATCATGTGCCCTCGTTCCCGGCAATCTCTTTCAACTTCAACACCCTGCCGTCTTTGTCAATCGTGCAGACGATGCCTGTTTCGCTTTCTGACAGCGCAAAGACGATGGAAAACCGCCGCCAGTCCTGTACGTACCCCGTCTCCGAGTCGTACCGCTTGTCGTCAATTTCCACCGTGAACGTATATTGTTCAGGAAATCGTCCCGATTTAAAGACATATTCCGCATACGCGGCGACCTCGACAGGAAACGACGGGGCATCTTCCAACGGGGAGAAATCATGCACCATAATTGGCTTGTCCGTCTGATTCTGCACGGTGATAGAAGCCCCACTGGCATCCAGCCATTTGCATGACAGCAAGAAGAACGGCAAAAACAGCCCCCATTTCACCATCCGCCCGATTATCGGACGTATTGCCTGCACGTTGTTTTCCATAAAATTACCCCGCTAAAACAAATGGTATCTGTTCGTGGGAAAACAGTCAACCTTGGCACGAAAACGCTTATTTCGTGGCGCGTCTACTAGACACATCGCTTTATTTTGTGGTATCATACGATTTGAATAGTGTTTGCATTTTTCAAACACAGAGGAGGATAGTTGGCAGATAAAGGATTGCGGATAAATGAGCATATCCGTGTGCGCGAGGTTCGGTTGATTGACGATGCGGGCGGAAAGAACGGGATTGTTCCCACTCGTGAAGCCCTGGCATTGGCAAAAGAAAGAGACTTGGATCTTGTGGAAGTTTCGCCAAACGCAAATCCGCCGGTTTGTAAAATCTTAGACTATGGAAAATATCGGTTCGAGCAGGAAAAAAGGCTCCGTGATTCCCGCAAGAACCAAAAAGCCTTGAAGAACAAGGAAATCCGTATGCAGCCGAAAATCGGCACGGGCGACCTTGATACCAAGGCAAAGCACGTGCAGGAATTCCTGGACGAGGGAAGCAAGGTAAAAGTAACGATCCGTTTCCGCGGCCGTGAACTTGCCCATACGGAACTCGGCTACGGTGTCCTGGACGAAATAACCAAACGCCTGCGCGAGGGTTCGTTCGGCGTGGAGAAACAGCCTGCAATGGAAGGCCGGTTTATGTCCATGACGCTGAACTCAAAAGTCAAGCAGGGCGACAAATAAGGGAAGGGGTAGTTTCATGCCTAAGATGAAGACAAAGAAGGCCAGCGCGAAACGTTTTTCACTGACGGGCACTGGCAAAGTGAAGTACAAGAAGATGAACCTTCGTCATATCCTGACAAAGAAATCTTCCAAGAGAAAGATGCACCTTCGTGGCGCAGGAATCCTGTCAGAAGACTCTGCGGCGAGAATCCGCAAGCAGCAGCTTCCGTACGGTTAATGAGGAGTAAGATATGCCAAGAGCAGTAGACGGCACAAAACGCAACAACCGCCGCGCAAAAATCCTGAAGCTGGCAAAAGGCTTCACCGGTCGCCGCGGAACAAACTACAAGGCCGCAAAGGATGCGGTCGTCAAGGCACTCCGGCATGCGTATGTTGACCGCCGTGACCGCAAGGGCGATTTCCGCCAGTTGTGGATCGCGCGTATCAACGCGGCAGTGCGCGACGAGGGACTCACCTACTCCCGCTTTATCGACGGGCTGACAAAGGCGGGCGTTATCATCAACCGCAAGGCACTGTCAAACATGGCGATTGAAGACCCCGTGGCATTCAAAGCCGTGGTAGACACCGCGAAAAAAGCACTGAAGGCATAAGCATGATTTCTCTCGATCAAGTTCTGTTGTTGCAACAAAAAGTAGAAAGCGCAGTGTCAAAAATCGCCGAGCTACAGCAGGCGGTGGCGCACAAAGATGCAGAGATTGCTGCTTTACGGAGCAAATGCGTAGAGCTCACAAACGCACTGTCTGCAAAAACGGAGCAGTTTTCTACTTTTCAGACCGACCAGAGCAAGATTGAGGAAGGCATCTTAAAAGCACTCGAACGCCTGAACGCCGTAGAAAGCACCGTGCTTTCCGTTGCGGCGCAGGCGGCTCTGCTTCCTGCCGAACCGCAGGAAGCAACCGTTTCTCCCGCCCCGGTGGCAGAACAGCCCGCCGTGCAGCAGCAAGAAACCGAAATTCCTGCGCCGGGCATTGCCGAAAGCGGCGCAGAGGCGGCGTTTGACGAGGGCGCACCGATTACGCCGGACATTTCTTTTGACGATGCGGAAACCGCTCCCGACCAGCCGGAAGACACGTCGCAAGGGCAGTTTGATATTTTCTAGGCAGGGACAATCTGATGGGTGCATTGCAGATTGACGTGCTCGGCGCATCGTTCGCCATTCAGGCCAATGAAGACAGCGCATATCTGAAAAAACTGCTCGACTACTACAAGCGCATTGCCGAACAGATTGAGGCGAGCGGCTCGCTCAAGAATTCGTTGCAGGTCGCAATCCTTACGGGTATTACGCTGTGCGACGAATTATACAAAGAAAAATCGAAGAAACAGCAGATCGCAAGCCAGCTTGTCAACGATGACGGCGGCGAAGCGGAGCGGCTCACCATAGAAATGATAAAAAAAATCGACCAGGCACTCAGCTGATGTTCTCGGTCTGGATTGACGCAGATTCCTGTCCCCGGCAAGTGCGGGAATTCGTTTTCCGCCGCACCAAAAAATATTCCGTACCGCTTTTCTTTGTCGCAAACAGGGAAATTCCCCTGCCCGCTGGTGCGCAGATGACGGTGTGCGAGCCGACGGCACAGGCGGCGGACGACTATATTTTTGCGCACTGCAATGCGGGCGACATCATCATTACGCGCGACATTCCCTTTGCCGCCCGCCTGCAAGAAAAATCCGTGTGCGTGATGAACGACCGCGGCACGGTCTTTACCAAAGAGAATATCGGCGATCGGCTGAGCGAACGCAATTTTATGCTGAACCTTGCCGAAATCGGCCTTGGAGATGACCGAAAAAAATCGACCTACGGGAAAAAAGAATTCGACGCATTCGTCCGTACCTTTGACAGAGAGTTTTCGCAAAAACTGATGTTCCTCGCCACGCGGCGCGATACCTAAAAAGCGTCCGGCGGGCACTCATGCACCCCGCTTCCCCGCTCTTCTACCTTTTTGAGCAGCGAAAAATACAGCGGTCCTGCCCCGCCCGCGACATCGGGCAGGATATGCGCGCCGAATGCCGTTTTTTCATACGCGGGCAAGTTTTTTTCCTGCGTCAGTGCCGTTTTATAGCAGTCGGAGGCGATGTCTGGCGCGCAGACCTGCACGTCGGGAAATTTTTTGATCAGCCGCGCGATAGTATCGTCATTTTCGGCAGAAGACAACGCGCACGTGGCGTACAGCAGATAGCCGCCAGTTGCAAGCATCCGCCAAGCAGACGAAAGCAACGCCCACTGCGCAAGCGCAAGCGTCTTGATACGCGACGGCGACCATTCGGCAAGATATTTGGCATCCGCCAACACGTGCCGCTCCGACGAACAGGGCGCGTCAAGCAGGATTGCGTCGAACGCATCCGTCTGCGTCCGGCACATTTTTGCGCCGTCATGGCACGTAATGGTAACGCGCTGCCGGACAGGCGTAGGCAGGCACGTGTCGCACACGGTAAGCAGACGGCGCATGCGCTCCTTGGAGCGTTCGTTCGCAAGCAGATGCGCGTCCGCAGACATCGCATGGGCAAGCACCAGCATTTTGCCGCCGGGGGCGGCACACATATCAAGTATGCGCGTCGCATTTGCGAGCGGAAGTGCGAGCGCGGCGCGGACGCTTGCAGCATCCAAAAAATACGTTTCACCGCCGCCCACATTCCATTCCGCATAATCGCTTTCGCCTTGCAGGGCGCATTTGAGCGCGTCCCACCGCGTACCGAACAAAGCGCGATAATACTGGTCAAAGCCGTCCGCGCCGCACCGTTTCTGCCTTTTCTGCGACTGTTTCATTGATAAAACTGCATACCCTCCGCATACGCGGCGGCGAACGCGGCTTGGTCAAACGACGGAACGCCGGGGTCAGGAGCGACGGTATACGCCGGATGCGCGTCGTCAACGACACCTTTTTCGTTCAGCACGGGAACGTACTGCAACAAGCCGGCCTTAATCTTATAGGCAATCACGCGGCGCACCGCCGCATCGACCTTTTCCGCGAATGCAGCCGCAGCGTCCGTCGCACGGCTTTTTTGGTATGCGTCAAACAGCACGAGCGCAACATCGCCAAAGTATTTTCCGCTGAGCATAATGCACGTCACGCCCGCGTCAATCGCGCTCAGCACGGCAGATTCAGGCGGATACCCGTTGCCGGCAAGCGCATCCATAAAAATGTCATCGGAAAAAATCAGCCCGTCTCCGTATGAGCGCGCGACCGACTGCACCCAATAGGGCGAAAAACACGCGGGCACATCCGTCTCAGACAACACGCCGCCATCGTCATCGATGACACGGGCGATGATGTGGCTCATCAGCAGTGCCGACGAAAATGGGGCGAGCCGGGCAAAAGGCGCGAGATAATTCGGCAGGGCAGATTCGGCAATATCGACGTGCGGAAGCCCCGTATGCGGGTCAACATTGGTATTGCCCGGAACATGCTTGAGCACGACCGCAATGCCGTTCTCCTCGTAGGCAGAAACAGCCGCCTGTCCGTACAGAAGCACCTGCTCCAAGCTGCCAAAACTGCGCGTGTTCAAAAACGCCGCGTTCTCGTCCGTCTCCACTTCCACGACGGGCGCAAGGTTCATCTGAATGCCGAGCAGGCGCAACTGCTTTGCCTGCGCCGCATACAATCCGCGCGCGCGTTCGGGCGAAAACCATTCAGCCACTTTTTTTTGCGACACAAGATTGCTCGTTATGCCGCGCAGGCGGTTCACCAGGCCGCCCTCCTGGTCAATGGCAATATACGGCGGGACGATGCCGTTGTCCGCATAGAATTCCCTGACAGAAGCCGTGTACGCGGCGACTTTTTCCGGCGTGTCGGCAATATTATAGGAAAAAAGCAGGCAACCGCCCGGCACGAGCGGCGCACCGTCGTCGGGGATGCCAAAAAGCACGCCTGTCTTTTCGACGGAAGTAAACGCCGTATCGCCCGCGACGTTCACCAAAAAAAGCTGGGAGATTTTCTGCTCGTCGGGAAGTCCGTCCACATAATCGGCGACCGCCTGCGCACGGGCACGTTCATCACGCGCCGAAAAGTCGTCGGCTTTTTCGCACGAAACGAATGCCGCCATGCAGAGGGCAAGCACACCAAAAATGACCGCCGGACACGAAATCATGCCCGGCACAAGCTGCTTTTTCATACGAACAGCGCCGAAGTAAACCACGGAACATAGGTAATCAGCAGGAGCACCGCAAACTGCACGAGCAGGAACGGAACGATGCCTTTAATCACCTTGGGCAGCGGTTTTTTGAACGTATAGGACGAGATGAACAAGTCCATGCCGACCGGCGGCGTCAAAAAACCGATCGAAAGGTTCATCAGGAAAATAACGCCCGCATGCAGCGGAGAAATGCCGAAATACTCGGCAATCGGCAGCAACAGCGGCGACACAATCAGAATCGCGCTGAACATGTCCATCAGACAGCCGACGATGAGCAGCACGATGTTCATCAGAATGAGGAACACGTACTTGTTGGTCACCATGCCCGTAATCGCGTCGGTAACGATAGCCGGCACGTTCGCGTCCAGAATGAAATAGGAAATGCCCGAAGCCGCGCCCAAAATGAACAGCACCCCGCCCGAAATCGGGATTGACTCGGCGACGACTGCCAGCGATTTTCTGAACGAAAAATCGCGGCGGATGACCGTCGAAAGCAGGTACGCGTAGAACACCGCGAACGCCGATGTCTCGAACAGATCGAACACGCCGATAAAATAGAAAATGCAGATGAACAGCGGCATCAGCAGTTCGGGAATGCAGTTGACGACTGCCGTGCCGATTGCCGGCAGCGAAAACGGCGCGCGTTCGTCCTGCCGGTCAAAAATAACGCCCATGACAATCATCGCGATCATCATAATGATGCCCGGAATGATTGCCGCGCGGAACAAATCGAACACGTCCACCGAAAAATAATTCGTCGTGCCGTACATAATGATTGCCGCGCTCGGCGGAAACAGAAGCCCGATCGCGCCGCTCGACGTGATGAGCGATTCCGCGCGCGAATCCGAATAGCCGGAGCCTTTGAGCACGACGGACAGCAGCGAGCCGAGCGCAAGAATCGTCACGCCGCTCACGCCGGAGAACGTGCTGAAAAACGTCATCACGAGCACTGCCGCAATGACCGTCCCGCCGCGAAACCAGCCGAACAACGCCTTGAACAGTTCCACGTACCGCTGCCCCGCGCTCGAAGTCGCAAGGATATAGCCCGCAATCGTAAAAAGTGGAATCGCCGCAATGTTGCGGTCGGTGAACATCCGGTACGTCTCAAGCGGAATCTGATCCGTATAACCGCCGTTCATAGAAAGCAGCACGAACGCAATGCCCGCGAGCACCACAAAGAGCGGCACGCCCAAAAACGCAAGCACCACAAAAAACACGATGAACAGCCACAGGCATTTTGCCGCAATGAAGTTCCATCCGTTGAATATCGCGAACAAAGCGGGCACATTGTCCGCGCCAAAGCCAAACAGATAGTACAGGATGCCCGTAATCGCCCCCATTGAAAGCACGATTCCAAGCACCGCGCCGACAACAGTCGAGACAAGCCGCTCTTTCTTTGCCGCGACCATGCACAGCATCGCCACATAGCACAGCGGCAGAAAGACAAAGGCGACCTTTACGGGAATGCCCCACACCGTCATGGCAAACTGGTCGGGATTGATAAGCTGGCAGACCGCGTTGACGAACAGCATTGTCAGCACAAAGACCGTCGCGCCGTTTGAAACCGCGTCGGTCACGCCGCGCACGTTCGGCGGCAATTTCCCGGAAAATGAAGCGAGGCTCAAATGCCGGTCTTCACGCCACGTAATAACCCCCGCCATACACGCGAACAGAAAAACCAAGTTCGCAATGCCATATTCCGAACCGGGCACTTGCACCGATGTTATTTTCTGTATCACATAGAACACCAGCGGCAGGAACGTAAGCAGGCCGACAAAGACGACTTCAAGCGCGTCTTCAATTTTCCGAATCATCTGTCATTCACCCCGGTGTTTTTTGAGCATCGCGACAACATCGTCATAGAATTGCTGATCCATAACGCCCGTCTTTGCCAGCGCGAACGAATCATGGCGCATGGATTCTTCCAGGGCGTTGCGCTCTTCTTCCGTCACGTCAACGACCGTCGCGCCCGCCTTGCGCAGCAAGTCCAAATATTCCTTGTCGGCATTCGCCGTCGCCACGCGGAAATTCTTCTGCGCCTCCTCAAACGCCGCTATCAGCTTGGGGCGGTCGGCGGCGGAAATGGCGTTCCATGATTTTTCCGAAACGATGAACGCGACCATGATGCACGTGAACGGCACGTTCAAAATATAGGGAACGGCCTTATAATACTGCGCCGCATAGCCGTACATCGGAATCGTGTAAAATCCCTCGACACCGCCCGGCGTCTTCATGCTGGAAAGCATCTTGCTTGACGGAACGTCCATCGTGGTGTAGCCCGCAAGCTTATACGCATCAGTCAGCGCGGAAATGCCCATGCCGCTCACGCACAGGCGCAGTTTCTTGAGCTCTTCGGGCGTGTGCACGGGCGATTTCGTAAAGTAGTACGCCCAGCCGATCGGGAAGTAGCCCAAAAGCACCTGCCCTTTCTTCTCAAATTCCTTTGCCACCTGCGGTCTGAATTTCTCATACACCAAGTCAACTTCTTCCTGATCGCGGAACAGGAACGGCACGGACAGCGTGAGGATATGCGCGTCCGGCGCGAGCGAAGCCATGCCCAAGTTGGTGAAAATTCCGCCGTCAATCGGGGCTTTCTGTCCGGGGCGCACGGAATTGAGTTTCTGAATAACGCCGTCCTCGCCGCCCATCGCGTTGGTGTTCATAAACTGCATGGTCACGCGCCCGTCCGTCTCCTGCGACCATGTTTGCGCAAGCCGTTTCGCCTCGATTTCCCACGCGGAACGAGCCGGCGCGATAGAAGCAATCTTCAATGTCTGCGCGAACGAAAGCGCGGCCATGCCCGCCATTACTGCTGATACAACCAGTTTTTTCATGCTTTTATATCTCCTTACCATTGTACGAAATAGTCGCCTTTATGCGCCTTGAGGTAGCGCGCCTTGTTCTGTGCGATCGTCGTCATCAGGCGCGTCGCGGGCACGTCGTCGGGATTGATGGCAAGTGCCTTGTCCAACGCCTCGTCAAATCCCTGCTCGTCTCCCTGCGGAATACAGACCGCCGTGGCATACGTCACATACGGACCAGGCGTCTTGCCGCCGGAAACGCGCAATTCTTCCTCATAACACTGCATACCGCGTTCGGGGTCGCCGCCGAAGTCGCCGGGAGCGGCCATATAAAAATTGAACAGCACGTCCCAAATCGCGCCGTTGTTGTAGTCGGGATTGATTTCGGCGGCGCGGTTCAGAATCGCAAGCGGCGCGCCGAGGTTCGCAATCAAATCGGGGTTCAGGATGTCAAGGCTGAACGCGGCAAGCCATCCGGCACCACACCAATAGGCGGCATCGACATCGTTCTTGTCCATCGCCGCGACGGCAGCCGCAATCTGCTCCTCGTCGCCACTGAGCATCGCCGCCGAAAAGCCCTTGTGCCGCCCGTCCAAAAATCGCAGCTCAAGGTCGCGGCCGCGCAGGTAATGCAGCTTCGCCCGCTCAAATTCGGCATTCTGCTGGTCAAATTCGTTCACGCCCAAAGATTCTGCCGGTCCCTGCACGAACGCATTGGCATACATCACGTTGAGCGAGCCGGTCATGTAGGCAAGCCCCAGGTGATCGGGATTCTGCATTTGCAGGATTTCGTACATTTTGAGCGCGGTGGGGAAAAAATCGCCCACAAGAATGACATCCGTCTCGCCCGTGAGCGCGAGCATGGGATCGTGCGCCGACGCGGACTTTTTTATCTGCGCGCCGTTTTTCTTATAGCCAGAAAGCGCGTTGCCGACGGCATTCGACACACACGCAGAAAGCAGAACCGAACAAACGGTAACTGACAGGAACAAACAACTGCTCTTTTTCATCATACGCCCATTGTATCTATTTTTTTTTATTTACACAACCACCCCGGCGAATTATACTATAACGTATGAAAAAACTGACCATCATCACGGGGGCAAGCTCGGGGCTGGGGGCAGAATTCGCCCGTCAGATTGCCGCAGGTCTCCCCGAAAACGACCGGCACGAACTCTGGCTGATTGCACGAAACCAGCAGAAACTGGCGGCAGTCGCCGCAGAACTCGCCGGAACGAACGCCGCCGTCCGCACGTTCGCCCTTGACCTCGGCTCGCCGGACGGCGTGCACCAAATCCGGGCGCTGCTCGAAGCCGAACAGAACGCCGGGGAAATCGTCATCGACATGCTCGTGAACAACGCGGGATTCGGCACGTACGGACCGTTCGCCGAAACCGACATCGACCGCGAAATGCAGATGATTGAGTTGAACTGCACGACACTCACGGGCATCTGCGGCATCGCCCTGCCATACCTGCGGCGGGGAAGCACGATTATCAACGTGGCAAGCCTTGCGGCATTCCTCCCGCTCGGCAATTTTGCCGTCTACGCCGCCACCAAAGCGTTCGTGCTTTCGTTCAGCGTCGCGCTGGCGGCGGAACTCAAAGACGCGGGAATCACCGTGAGCGCACTCTGTCCCGGAAGCGTACGCACCAATTTTGCGAACGTGGCGAGCAACGGAAAACGCGCGGAAGTGCTGCACGGGAAAGATCCCGCAAAGACAGTCCGCCACTGCCTCGCGGCAAGCCGCAAGGGGAAAAAAATCATCCTGTGGGCGCGCTCATGGAAATGCACTGCGTTCCTGAGCCGTTTTGTCGGCCGTTACGCGGGCGCGCGGTTCACCTACCTGTTCCGCAAACGCCCGCACTGACCGGGAACGGCCGCGCGCAACATTGACTATCTGACGGGCAAAAACTATAATAGAAAGAAGGTGGCATTTTATGGCAGATAAGATTGAGAACAGCATCATCAACAGCGCGCTTTTCACTGACTTTTACGAGCTGACGATGGCACAAGGCTACTGGAAAAACGACATGAACCAGCAGGTCGTGTTCGATATGTTTTTCCGCAGGCAGCCGTTCAAGGGCGGATTCTCCGTGTTCGCGGGGCTGGGTACGCTCCTTGAGGCGATTACGGATTTCACGTTCAGCGCGGACGACATCGCCTACCTCAAGGCGCAGGACATGTTCGAGCAGGGCTTCCTCGACTACCTCAAGGACTTCCGCTTCAGCG
Organism: uncultured Treponema sp.; assembly: GCA_947177175.1. GTDB lineage: Bacteria > Spirochaetota > Spirochaetia > Treponematales > Treponemataceae > Treponema_D. Next base: position 7,695 of record CAMWTK010000019.1, on the reverse strand, counting down.
GCGACATCTACGCATTTGAGGAAGGCTCGGTGATTTTTCCGCAGGAGCCGATTATCCGCATCCACGCGAACCTGATTGAGGCGCAGATTGTGGAGGGGCTGGTGCTCAACCACATCAATTTCCAGAGCCTGATTGCGACCAAGACGGCGCGCGTGTGGCTCGCGAGCAAAAAAGGCTCGATCATGGAATTCGGGCTGCGCCGCGCGCAGGGTAACGACGGCGCGATGAGCGCGACGCGGGCGGCATTCATCGGTGGCGCGGCGGGCACGTCAAACACGCTCGCGGGCAAATGCTATGGCATCCCGGTAATGGGAACGATGGCGCACGCCTGGATTATGGCGTATCCCAGCGAGCTGGACGCGTTCCGCGCCTATGCGGCACTCTACCCGACCAAGACGGTATTCCTGATCGACACCTACGACACGCTCAAAAGCGGCATCAAAAACGCGATTATCGCCGGCGGCGAGCTGGTAAAAAAAGGACTGAACTTTGGCGTGCGCCTGGACAGCGGCGACATCTCCTACCTGACGGCAGAAGTGCGCAAGGAACTGGACAAAGCCGGATTCCCGCAGGCGACGATTACGGTCTCCAACGAGCTGACCGAAGAAATCATTGAGACGCTCGTGCAGCAGCACACGCCCATCAACAGCTGGGGAGTCGGCACGCACATGGTCACGGGCGGAAACGAAGCGTCATTCACGGGCGTGTACAAACTCGCCGCCCGCCACGACAAGGACACCAACACCATGCGGCCGGCGATGAAATTCAGCGACAACCCCGAAAAAAGCACGAACCCCGGCATCAAGAACGTCTACCGCCTGTTCGACGAAAACGGCATGGCAAAGGCGGACATCCTCGCGCTGGAAAGCGAGACGGTTTCGCCCGGCGAAGAACGCCGCTACTTCCACCCCAGTGCCGACTACCGCCAGTTCTCATTTGCGGCGGCGCGCATTCAGCCTCTGTTGCGCCAGGTCGTCAAGGCAGGAGTGCGCACGGACAGCACACTGCCCGCCGCCGAGCAGCTCCGCCTTGCGCGTGAGACAATGGTCAAACAGCTCGAAACGCTGGACGATTCCTACAAGCGCATTTTGAACCCGCACATCTACAAAGTCTCGCTCACCGAGGCGGCAAAAGACCTGAAGATGGAATTCATCAACGCGCGGATCAGATAAACCGAATATTTACCGCCGCACCACGTTCGGGACGATGCTCGGCTCTGCCTTGAAATAGAGATACTTGAACGGGTGGATGTCGAGCGCGTTCATGTACCAGCCGCCCACGGCGGTCGGGCTGATGACGTGCAGACACACGGAATGCGACAGCGGCATGACCACGCCGTCGTCCAAAAGCACCTGCTCTGCCTGCGCGAGCAACTTGTTGCGTTCCGCGCCGTCCGTCGTCATTGCGGCATCGGCGAGCAGCTGCGTGAACGCCGGATGCTTCCATGCAGTCTGATTGAGCGTCGATCTTTCACGGAACAGCTCCAAAAACGCCAGCGGGTCGGCAAAATCGCCTATCCAGGAGTACATGAACACGTCGGCGTTCCAGCTGGGAATGCTATGCAGGTATCGCGCCTCCGAGGTTTTCTGGCACTGCACGTCAACGCCGAGCGGCGACCATGCGTCGCGCAGAATCTCATACATTTTTTTCATGCGCTCGCTTTCGGTTATGGCAAACACGAGCGGAAGCGTCTGGTCAGCGGGAATGCCCGCCGCGGCGCGCGCCTGCTTCATCAGATCCGCAGCGTCTTCGGGCGACGTGTCGGTCAGCCCCTCCACCGCCGGATAGCCCGCGAGCGGATAGATGAGCGTCGTTGCCGGCACGAGCGACTGCCCGCGCAGCACGGACCAGGGTACCGCCGCAATGAGTGCGTTCCTGAACGCGGCGTTGTCCCAGACCGCGTTCTTGCAGGAAAAAAACAGGTATTCCGTGCCGAATTCAGGGGCGATGCGCAGGGCATTCTTATTGAGCAGCACCGCCGTGTCCGCCATGCTGACAATCCAGTCGGCATGACCCGTATTGAACTGCCATGCGTTTTCCGTCGCGTCGTCCGTGGCGACCACCGTAATGGACGGAAGCAGCACGTTCTGCGCGTCCCAGTAATACGGATTTTTTTCCAGCACGAGCGTGTCTTTTCCGCCCGATTTCAGCACGAACGCGCCGCTGTACACGTCCTCGCGGTCGCTTACCGCCGCATAGGCATGGTGGCACAGAATGCTCGGCAGGTGCGCCATCGGGGTTTCCAGCATGACGACCAGCGTCCGCTCATCACGCGCGGCAATGCCCACCGCCTCCGCACCCGCCACCCCCGTGCGGAAATCCCGTGCGCCCACAATACTGTCCAATAGCGACGCATACGGCGCGGCAGGAGTCGCCAACAGCCGGAGCCAGGCGTCGCGCACGGAGCGGGCAGTTATCGGCTCGCCGTCGCTGAACCGCGCGCCCTCACGGATCGTGAACGTCCAGCGTTTTTTGTCGCGCGACACCTTGTGGGCGGCGGCAAGCGCAGGCACCGGCTCGAGCGTCTTGGGATCATACGAAAAAAGCCCCTCGTACAGACCGGAAAGCACCTGCGCTTCGGAGCTGTAATTTGCGCGGTGCGGGTGCAGGTCGTAGTCGTGCTTCGCCACCAGCATGACGAAATTCCGCTGTGGAGCGGCATCCGGCGCATGCTGCGCGGCAAGCGGAACGAGCGCGAAAAATGCCGCGGCAAGCGCGGCGAAGCGGTCAGGCTTCATCCGTTATTCCCAGCGTCTGCATCTGAGCCGCCTCTTCCATATACGCCTCGTACTCCGCGCGCACCTGATTCGCCTTGACCAGGCAGTTCTTCATGGACGTAATTTCCATTTTTATGCCCTTGATTTTCGACTTGTTTTCGGGGGCGGCCGTCTGCTTGAAGAAATCGTCCAGTGCGGCGAGCACCTGCAACAACTTGTTGCACTCGGCGAGCTGCCGTATCACGAATTCAAGGATCTTGTCTTCTTTCTGCGCCGAAATATTCACGAAAATCTGGCTGTCCTTCAGCACGAACGCCGCATACCGCTGCGAGCGCGTGGCGACCTCCGCCGTGAACTGGTGGAAATCAAGCTTTTCGCGCCGTTTCGCGTCGCCGTCCCCCACGATGACCGTATAAAAGCACGGCTTGTCGGCAAGATGAAACGCCTTGCGGAGCAGCTTTTTCAGCCGGTCGAACAGCGAATGGTGCTCGCTTTCCAGTATGCCGTGGTTCTCGTTCAGTTTTTGCAGGATGGCGTCCAGCTGCGGCGACAGCGCGCCGAGCACACGCACCGCCTCCAAAATCATGGCGTGGGTGTCAACCTCTTTCTTTTTCTCGGTCTTCGGCGCGACGTTCAGCCGCGCGAGCACCGTCTGTTGCAGGGCAAGCCGGTTCGGCGACAAATCCTCCTGCACGATTTCCTCGACCAAATCATTGTAGAACGGGGTCTTTCCCATGGCGGCGACAAAATGCTTCTTGATTTCTGCCAGCTCCGCCTCGGGCGAACGGGCGGCGGCATTGGCATCATAGCCGTTGTACAGGAACACGTTCTTGCGAATCTGCGCCTTGTAGTTCTCCTTCTGGAATTCCGTCAGCTCTTTCAGAACGCGCGTGATTTCCGTCAGCGCCTTCGCCGCCTTGGTCAGGCTGTCCGTCACCATGCTCTGGGTCAGCGTGTCAAGGTTCATGCGCGCGCGGAACACCAGCTCGGCAAGCCCGCGCGTGTTCGCCTTTGCGCTGTTGGGCGTGAACTGATTCCAGGTAAACGTGTTGTTCAGATCGACCAGCTTTTTTATAGAAAGAAGCGACAAGTTTGAGACAGAGAACTTGTAGTAATTGCACAGAAAGTCAATCATCGACTCGTAGTCGGAAAAGCGCATGCCGATTTTCGTGCTGCGCTCGTTCTCGCTGAACGTCGTGTTCTCTGGTGCCGCGATGTCGGAAATCTTTTTGTCCAGTTTGTACGGGTCGGGGACAATGAGCGATTTTTTGACGAGAAAGTCAAAAATATTCTTCACGCAGGTGTGCAGCAGCCGGTACTGTTCCAGAAGCCCCGGAAGCACGTCATGGTCGTACCAGTCCGTTTTTGCCTCAACCGCGTCAATCACTGCCTGCGAAAACGCATTCTCTTCCATAGCCATAATATCGGCGTATTCTAGCAGATTGTGCAGAAAAAGTATAGAGATACGCCCCGAAAGTGCCGCGCCGAGCGCGCGCAAGGGATTGGAGCGCCGCCGCAAGGCGTTCCCGCATCGCGGGAATGGAGGCGACAGCCGGAAGTGCGGAAAGCCCGGTTTTTTGCGGAGCGAAGCGGAGCAAAAAATGCGCCCATAAAAAAGGGCGATAAAAACCTGAGGCTTGCTTTCACGGGATTTGCGTGTTATACTGCGGAAAACACACAGAACGAGGTAAAAACATGGCAAATATCACGGTTACGCTCGACGACAGCGACAAGCAGCGGCTCTCTGATTTCTGCGACCAGATCGGGATTTCTGTTTCCGGGCTTTTTACGATGTTCACGAAAACCGTCCTGCGCGAGGGCGAGATTCCGTTCAGGATTGGGCTTGACAAGCCGAACCGCGCCACGATCCGCGCGATGAAAGAAGGCGACAAAATCCTCAGGAATCTGCACAAGGCAAAGGTGTATGACAATCTTGACGAGATGTGGGCGGACTTGAAGAAATGAAATATCATGTTGCGCCGACTTCCCGGTTTAAGAAAGAATACAAGCGCGCCATAAAGCGCGGAATGAAAATCGAAAAACTTCACCATGTCGTGGAATTGCTCGCGAAAGACCTCGAACTGCCGGAATCGCTGTGCGACCACGAGCTGAAAGGCAACTGGAAAAACCACCGCGAGCTGCACATCGAGGGTGACTGGCTTCTCATTTATCAGAAAAAGGACGACATGCTCGTGCTTGAGCTGACGCGGACCGGCTCGCACGCGGATTTGTTCGGGAAATGAGATTTCAGTCTGCGTCGGCGAGGAAGAATTTCTTTGCGAAACGGATGAACGCTTCGAGGAGGCGCGGGCGCGCGGGGCTTTTCTTCCAGGCGAGGACGGCGGCGAATGAAAGCTCGGGGACGAACGGGCGCACGGCAAGCCGGTTTTCCGCGCCTTCGGGGACGGAGATGCCTTCCGAGCAGAGCGCGATGCCCAGCCCGTGCGCCACGAGCACGGATGTGTTTGCCGAAAGATTGTTGACCGCCACGACGTTCAGCTCCTTAAATCGTTTGGAGAACCAAGCGGAGATTTCGTTGCGGACGTTCGCGCGCGCGGGCAGAATCAGCGGGTACGGCACGAGGTCGTCCGGCGTGACGGCGTTTTTCCGGGCGAGCGGGCAACTGTCCTGCATGACGGCGACGTAGCGCATGCGCTCGGGCAGGCGGAAAAAATGGTACTTTTCGATTTCCACCGGCTCAAGCAGCAGCCCTACGTCGAGGATGCCCTTCTCCATCTGCTCTTTCACCTGGTCGGCCGTGCCCGTGAAGAACTCAAAGCGGACGTTCGGATGCGTCCGGCGGAATTCCACGGCAAGGCGGGCGATGTCCTGCACGCATTTCATCTCGCCGAACCCGACGGACAGCGTGCCGGTAAGCTCGTCGGACGAAAGCTCGGCTTCGGCCTTGGCGGCAAGGCGCAGGATTTCCGTGGCGCGCCGCCTGAGCAGTTCCCCGGAATCCGTGAGCGAGACCGTCTTCCCGCGGTCGAACAGCCGGCAGCCCAGCGATTCTTCAAGCTCCTGCATCTGGCGGCTCAGATTCGGCTGTGACGTATGGACGGCTTCCGCGGCGCGCGTGATAGAGCCTTCATTGGCGACGGCGAGGAAATATTTGAGGAGACGCAGTTCAATCATGCTCCCAGTGTAGTATGCCCGGCGCGCATAGTCAAGCACGGGGAATGCAGGCGGGATATGGGGTTTTCACGAATAGTGCAAGGGGAAATGCTGCGCGGCTACCGGCAGGGCGGGGAAATCCGTTTGAGGTGGTTGTTCACGGTGTCCCAGGAGACGCCCAGCTCCTTTGCGAGGGAGCGTTTTGACCGACCGCTGCTGATTGCCTCCGTGAGGTACGAGTCGAACGCGGAGAGCTTGTAGCGGACGGATTTCTGTCCTTTCTTCCTGCCGACGCGGACGCCCTGTTTTTTGGCGCGCTCAAGCGCGACCTTCGTCCGCTGGCTGATGAGCTGCCGCTCGATTTCCGCCGCAAGGCCGAACGCGAACGAGATGACCTTGCTCGTGATGTCGTCGCTCAGGCGGTAATTGTCCTTGATCGTCCACACCTGCACTTTCTGCTCCAAAAAGAAATTGAGCGTGTTCATGATCATGAGCAGGCTGCGCCCGAGCCGCGACAGCTCGGTGCAGACAACGAGGTCGCCCTCCTTGCAGTTCTCCATGATGATCTTGCCCAAATTCCGTTGCCGCGGGTCTTTCGTCCCGCTGATGATGTCCTCCACCCAGCCGTCCACGCGCAGCCCCGCCGCCTCGCAGAATCGCTGGATCTCCATCCGCTGGTTCTCCGTATTCTGCGCGTCCGTGCTGACGCGGATATACCCGTATGTCATCGATTCCTCACATAATTCGTGCGGCAACCCGCACCAATACAATATCGGCGTTGCGGGCACTCCCCCGCACTGTCTCCCGCAAAAAATCCGCCCGGACGGCGCACGGACGTACCCCGCCAGCCGCCATATCGCACTTGACAAATACCCCCCCCCAATGCGGTAGAATGGCATTGCTTTTTGAGAACCGTCGCGCGAACGTAAAACGCAGAGGAGCATGATATGATAAAACTGAACGCAAAGAAAACCGGCATGGCACTGTGCGCGCTTGCCGCGCTGACCTTTGCCTGTATGACAGGATGCAAGGCATCGGCATCCGGCGAAATCGAGCTGGGTGATGACAAAGAACAGGACAATCTGTCCGGGTCGGCTGACATAACCGACGGAATCGACTACAAAAGCGACGCGAACGGAACGCTGACTATCAGAAACAACACGACAAAGGACATGGTGCTGTTTGAGGGCGAGACAGCGACAAAAGACACCATACTCGGCGGCGTTCGCGCGCAAAGCTCGCGGGCGTTCGACGTGTCGGGCAAAAACGACTTTGCCGTAGGCGGCTGGATGATCATAAAGGGCATGGGGGCAAGCGAATACACAGCGAACAAAGCCAACCTCACCAAGGCGAAAGTCGAGTATTCGACCATGGCGACCTACCACGCGGGCGAATACTACGAGGCGACAATAAACGCCGCCTACACGGGCGACTACTGCATCAAAGTAAGCAACAACGGAAAAATCGGCATAGAGCTGCACAAGGACAGCTTCAACGGCGAAAAAATCGCCTACCTGTCTCCGTACAAGAGCAACCAGTACATCTACTTTGACGACAACAAGTCAATCAGGGTGTACCCGGTCTATGTCTATTACAGCACCCGCAACCACACCGTATCAACGTTGAGCGGCGATTTCTTTGAATCAAGAACCGTCGTACCGGCTTCCGTCACGGAATCATATATGCAGACATACAGTTTTCCGGCCGACCCGAATACAACATGGTCGCAGATTATGGAAAACATCTCATTCCCGACGGCGTACATCACGGTTACAAACGGCGTTGAAGAAGGCGCGTATTTTAAGATTGGCTCGGCACAGTATGTCGCGCAGAACGGACAGGATGCCGTGGGCGGTGTTCCCGT
>CAMWTK010000018.1 GCA_947177175.1 uncultured Treponema sp. | reverse complement strand
CTGCTCAAAATCATAGACTTTCAGTATGTCAAATTGGAATTTTCATAATCACCAGTCTCCGATTCTGCGAGTTCTACTGCCTGTCATCTGTCGGCTCAAGTTTATTCCGTCGGGTTGTGCCAGCCGTACTGCCTGCCGAGTTCGTCCATCCTGTCCCGCAGGCGGGTCGCGATTCCCGCGCGGTATGACTGGCGGTAGCGGCATTTCGCGTTCTTGCGGACGTTCTGCCTTGCCATGCGGTCAATGGTTCTCACGAGGTACGCGAACATCTCGGTGGACATGAACACGTCAGGCTCCTCGCCGCAAAAGACAAGGCTTCCCGTGCCCGCGTCCCGGTAATGGTATGTCGCGTACAGCCTTTCCACCGCGTTCGCGACGACGCTTCGCCATTCCACCGCCCGCCTTGTCGATTTCACGGATTTCTCCGCGTATCCCGCGAACTCCGCACGGCCGAGGCTGTGTTCGGCCATCAGAGCATTCGCCTTTTGCAGTGCGGACACCGCCTCGTTCTCGTTCGGGGACTTTGACAGGGCGAGCAGTTTCCTACCCCTGCGCTTTACGGTTTCCAAGTCTTCCATACGCTTTCCAGTCCTTTGCGGCGGTCAGTCGCCGCCGCTTTCAAATACCGACAGGGGAATTTCCTTTACTTCCCTGCCGAGCGATTTTGCCGTCCTGATTTCATGGGCGCAGCCTACGCTTTCCCGCCAGTCTCTCTGCAGGAACACCGCGTCGCAGGCTCCAATCATCGCGTCGTTTATGGGAAGATATTTCCCGTGCGCCATTCCCTGCGGAAGCACGGCGGGATTCAGGACTATGTACCCCAAATTCCCGACATACCGTTCCGCCCGCGCGAAGTCGTTCTTGTAGTTCAGCGGGGTCAAGGTGATTGCCCCCGAAAGGTACGCCACCTTGCGTCCGTCGCCTTCATTATGATCGGAATGCTCAAAATCTCACTCAACAAGGCAAATGCCAAGGACGCATCGTCATCGGACTTTGACGGTGCGGTCCTAGATCTTATCTGCCTCAACAGGCTGGCAGAAAAAAACGCCATTCAACCCGACGCGATATTCTCTGCGTTGGAGACAGAGATAAGGACATTCTTGAACAGTCCGCTCTTTTTGAAAAGAACAAAAAGCGGCACGTTGCCTACCTCGGACAACAAGAGTGTCATTGAAATCCACACTGGTTTTCTTCTGACCCAGCTGCACACGCTGCCACCGTTATAGTTGAAAATCGATTTCAGTCCCATTGACAGTCCCTCACAGGACTAGGCAATCTTTTGCGGCTTCCGCGTCCTGCGGCGGCCGCAAAGCAGATGCCCGCAATCGTGCCGCCGCCCCGCTCACAACGCAAGCGCGTCCAAAAAGCGCGCCTGAAAGTCGGGAACGGCGGCAAGGTTGATTTGGTACGATTTCCGTGCCAGCGACGTGCATTTCTGGCGCAGGAGCGGGGAGAACAGCAGCGCGGCCGCACCGGCGAGCGCGGCATTCCCTACCGGCACGGTGCGGTCTGCCAGCTCCGGCGGAATCAGACCGATGCCAGTTGCCGCGTCGAGCGGAAGGTTCGTGCCGAACGCGCCGGCAAGGGAGAGCGTGGGAATCGACGGCGACTGCGCGAGCATATACTGCAAGCCCGTGCGGACGGCGGCCTTTGCCAGCTGCACGTTGCGCACGTCCTGCTGCGAAAGATACACCGCGGGCGCAAGCGGCACGGCGCGCATGCCGTCGTCCCGCACCACGAATCCTTCCTGCATCGCCCCCGACTGGTCAATCCACCCGCCCTCACGCAACGCCGCAACGGCACTCACCACCCCCGACCCGCAGATGCCGCGGGGATTCCCGCCGCCGATTACCCGGCAGCACAGGCTGCCGTCCGCAAACGAAACAAAGTCAATCGCGCCGTCAGCCGCGCCCATGCCGCAGGAGATGTTGGCGGCCTCAAAGGCAGGACCGGCGGCGGCGGCCGTGCAGAGAATCCGGCTGCTGAGGCGGGGCGTGTCCGGCACGTAAAGCGCGATCTCGCTGTTCGTGCCGATGTCGGCGAGCAGTTGCGGCACGGCGGCGGGGCATTCGCCCGGAACGGGGAATCCCGCCGCAAGCATGGCGCACACCGTGTCCGCGCCCACGAACGCGCCGACGCAGGGCGGCACGTACACGGGCGTACCGCCGTCAATGACGCTTGCCGTATGGACTGCCGGAGAATTTTTCGTGCCACGCCCGCCGCCCACCGTTCCCGAACGGATGTCGCCCCAGCAGGTTGTCAGATCAAACAGCGAGGCGGGCGTGAACGGGGCGGCGGCAAGTCCCGTGACCGGCACGCCGCACAGCAGACTGAGCATCGCCGTGTTGCCCGTCAGGACGATGCCCGTCACGGCGGGGCTGATCCCGCGCGGCATCGCCGCCTGTGCCGTGCGCAAGACCCGCGCGAACAGCGACTCCAACTGCACGACAATCGTGCCGTGCAGGACGGAAAGCCCGTCCCCTGCCGTCGCAAAGGCAATGCGGCTGATAACGTCGCTGCCGAACCGCGCCTGACGGTTTTGCTCCGCCGCCGTCGCGAGCATGGCGCGTGTGCCGGCCGCCCAAACGCTGACGACGACCGTCGTCGTCCCCACGTCCACCGCAATGCCGACGTGCGCGGGAGAACATGATTCCGGCGGCTCGGGAATCGGCGGAAGTCCGCCGTGCGTCAGTCGCTCCATGGGCTGAGTGCCGTCCGTCCGCGCGTCACTCAAGCGTCAGCCTGAAGAACGCCGAAAGTATGGTGTCCGACCCGTTCCCGCGCGGCATCCACCGCACAGAAGCCCCGGCGACCGGGCGGAGCCGCTTGCCTTCGTCGTGGAAAAAGTCGTACATCACGCTGATCTTGAACCCGCTGCCCCATTCGGTGGCGGAAGACCTGCCCGCATACCCGTCAACGCGGTAAAAATCGGTGCGGCAGCCCAGCGCATAGTCCACGCCGACCAGCAGCCCGGCAACCCCCGGATAGAACTGCACGCCGATCAGCCCCGCGTAATCGAACAGGTACACGTAGTCGTCGCCCGACCAATGGAAATCGAGCGTCACGTCCACGCCCGCCGTAAGGTACACCGGCTCGACAATCTTGTACTTGAAGGCTGCTCCCGTATTGAGCACGACCTGCCTCGACCCGGACAGCGCGGCGTTGCGCTCTTTCGTGTCGTTCCTACCATACCACACGTAGCCCGAGCCGAGCGTAAAGTCAATCGCCCCGAACGCGCAGAGGTTTCCCGCACAGACAAACAGCACCGCCAACAGGCATCCAATTTTTTTCATGCTTATCGCTCCCGGTCAGAATATCGGCAAGAAACGGGCAGATACTGAACGCCGCTAACTCCAGAACAGCTCGCTCTCGAACGACGTGCCGCCGTCCGTCCTGCCGACAATGGTCAATCGCTTTGCGTCTTCGTCGATGTGCCTGAACACGCGCAGCGTCTCGCCCAGCTTTGCCTCTTTGGCGTAGTTCAGGCGGAAGTCCGTGAACGCCGCGCCGCGCAGGGATGCGGGAATCGCGTCCGCCATGAACGCGCCGTAGCGCGCGTTGTTCACGTGCCCGTTCCCGTCGATGTCGCTGTACAAAATCGTGCGCTCGTAGCACGCGTCCAGCTGATCCGGCACGGCGATTTTTCCGTATTTGAGGCAGTCGTGCGCTTTCTGCGTCTCCACGGGCTTGCGCAGGTCGAATTGCTTGGTGGGGATAATGCGGTGCGCCGCCGGATCGACCAGCAGCCAGGAGCTGATGCCCGTCACGAGCGGCGTGCCGTCCGGCGCGGCGAATTCATACGCGCGCACCAGCTGGAGCGGCTCTGGTTTTTCCTCATACGTGGTGAACACGTAGCGTTCGTTCTCGCGCGGTATGCGGTGAAAGCGGAACGCCACGCGCGAAACAAGGCAGGCGTAGCCGTGCGCGGTGAGCGTGTCGCGGTCAAGCCCCTGCTGCGCGTAGTCCTCCACCGCCATGTCGGAAGAAATCTTGAGCAGCTCAAAAAAGCTCAGCCGCTTGCTGCTGTCCGCCTGGCTGAACTGCACCTTATGCTCGCTGTGAAAGGTAATCCCGTCGTCGTCATACCATTGCCGGTAGTCGTCCATCTTTTCGCTCCTTACTATTTTATGGCTTTCTTGAAAACGTGTTCTCAATCTCCGCAATCTGGTCGCGGATTGCCGCCGCCTGCTCGTACTCAAGCCGGTCGGCGCACGCGCTCATCTCCTTTTTGAGCGCATCGATCAGTTTCTTGCGCTGCTTCGCGTCAAAGAGGTTCGCGCTCTTCTTGAGCACGTCGAGCTGCACCGCCTCGTTCGCCTCCGCGTCCTTCTGCTGGCGGATAAGGATGTCCTGCACCGCCTTGCTCACCGTGTGCGGCGTAATGCCGTGCTCCTCGTTGTATTGCTGCTGAATTTCGCGGCGGCGGCGGGTCTCGCCCACGGCCTCCTTGATTGCGTCGCTCATGTTGTCGGCGTACATGACGACCATGCCGCGCTCGTTCCGCGCCGCCCGCCCGATAATCTGGATAAGGCTGGTCGCACTGCGCAGAAAGCCGATTTTGTCCGCGTCAAGAATGGCAATGAAACTCACCTCCGGCAGGTCGATGCCCTCGCGCAGCAGGTTGATGCCGATCAGCACGTCAATCTCGCCCGTGCGCAGGCTTTTCAGAATCTCCACGCGCTCGAACGTGTCGATTTCCGAGTGAATGTACTTGACGCGCACGCCCAGACCGAGCAGGTAGTCGGTCAGGTCCTCCGCCATTTTCTTGGTGAGCGTCAAGATCAGGCTGCGCTCGCCACGCTCAATCCGCAAGCCCACTTCCCGGCGGATGTCCTCCATCTGCCCCTCGCTCGGCCGCACGTCGATGATCGGGTCAAGCAGCCCGGTGGGGCGGATAATCTGCTCCACCACCTGCGTACTCTGCGCGATTTCCTGCGCGCGCGGCGTTGCCGTCACATAGATGACCTGGTTCAGTTTCCGCTCAAACTCGGCGAACGTGAGCGGGCGGTTGTCGAGCGCGCTCGGCAGGCGGAAGCCAAAGTCGATGAGGTTCTGCTTGCGGCTGCGGTCGCCCTCGTACATCGCGCCGATCTGCGGCACGGTCACGTGCGCCTCGTCAATCAGGCACAGAAAGTCGTCGGGAAAATAATGCAGCAGCGTCGCCGGTGGGTCGCCCCGCCTGCGCCCGGAAATCGGACCGGAATAGTTCTCAATGCCGGGGCAGTAGCCCATCTCTTTCATCATCTCGATGTCGTAGGTCGTGCGCGTCTTGAGCCGCTCCGCCTCAAGCAGTTTTCCCGCCGCCGTGAGCGTCTCCACGCACTCCTCCATTTCCCGCTGGATGCGGCCGGTCGCGGCAAGCAGTGCCTCGTGCGGCACGACGAAATGCTTGGCGGGATAGAACTGCATTTCGTCCAGTTCCTCCTCCACCGCGCGCGTAAGCACGTTGAAGCGGCGGATGCGCACGATCTCGTCAAAGTCAAGCTCCAGCCGGTAGGCGGTGTCGGTCTCCATGTACGGCGGATAGACTTCGATCACGTCGCCGCGCACACGGAAATTGCCGCGCTCCAGCACCATGTCGTTGCGGCTGTACTGAATCGAAACGAGGTCGCGCTCGAATTTCCGCAGGTCAAGCGCCTCGCCTTTCTCCACGTGGACGCGCATTTCCTTGTACAGGTCGGGCATGCCCAGCCCGTAAATGCAGCTGACCGTCGCCACCACGATGACGTCGCGCCGCTCCATGAGCGAATACGTCGCCGCAAGGCGCAGGCGGTCAATCTCGTCATTGATCGACGCATCTTTTTCGATATACAAGTCGCGCGCAGGAACGTACGCCTCAGGCTGATAATAATCATAGTACGAAACGAAATATTCCACGGCGTTGTGCGGAAAGAAATCCCTGAACTCGCGGTACAGCTGCGCGCTCAGCGTCTTGTTGTGGCTGATGATGAGCGTGGGGCGCTGCACCGCCTCGATGATTTTTGCCATCGTGAACGTCTTTCCCGACCCGGTCACGCCTTTAAGTGTCTGGTAACGGTCGCCCCGCAGAAAGCCCGCGGCAAGCTTTTCTATCGCCTGCGGCTGGTCGCCCGACGGCGCGTAAGGACTGACGACTTGAAACGTGCGCATGCTACCAGTATAGGCAAACCGCGCAAAAAAATCCACCGCCCCGCGCCGAATTCCGCCCGCCGCGCGGAAAAAAGAACCGCGCCGTTCAGAGCGTCTCCAACAAATTCAGGACGGCATCCTGCTGCTCTTTCCGCAGTCGGTTAAAACTATGCAGCAACTGCCGCTGATTTTCCGTCAAATAATTCGCATACACGGCTTCGTCCGTAAAAAACTGTGCCAATGTCATGCCGAACGCGGCGCATATCTTTTCAAGGGACGGAATCGTGGGAATCTGATGCTTTCTGAACCAAGATGAAATCGTCGATTGGGGAATACCGGCATATTCTGCCAGTTGGTATTCGCTCCAGTTTCGTTCGAGCCGCAGTCTTCTCACTTTTTCCAGAATATCAGTCATAATTTTGACATTTAAAATTACTACGCTTTTCCGTTGCATAATACTAACTTTCTGCGTATAATTAGTAAAGGAAAGATTTGAATCTTGGATTGGAGTCTTTTTCGTCCTGTTTGTTGCGATCATCGGGATTGCAAGCGGCATTTGCGCAGCGACATCGTTTGGGTTCAAAGGCTTTATTATCGGGCTTTTGATCGGCGGTCTTTTTTCATTCTTTTATTGCGGTCTTATTTTCGGGTATTTTGCGACAATCGCCAGCATCGCAAAATCCAATGAAGCGAACACCAAGCTGCTCGGTGAGATAAAGACGAAACTCTTGGACCTTGAGGCGATAAAGAACAAGCTGAACGAAACGTCCGCAAACTGATGTGCGTTCCCGCAGACGGAACGGGAACAACGCCCGCCACACGGAAAAAGAACGGTGCGGCGGGCGTTTTGCATTGAGCAATCCGCCGCATTCTGCTATACTATGACATCTGATCCATTAGCTCACTCGGATAGAGCGGCCGCCTCCTAAGCGGCAGGTAGTGCGTTCGAATCGCATATGGATCAAAAAAGCCCGGTTTTGCCGGGCTTTTTTGTCAGTCGTGCACGACGAGCAGCGCGCCGATAATCAGCAGGTTGCCCGCAACGCTCAGAATCCATTGCCAAATCGACGGGAACGAGCCGAAGCCGCAGATGTCGATCACCACGGTCACGACAATCCAGGCAATCAGCGTGATCAGCTTGAACAGCCCGTCAAGCGTCCCCGGATTCCAGAAGAAGCGCAGGATCAGCATGATGCCGCAGACCAACACCACCACGCCCAGCAGAATGACGACGACGTTCGCAAGGTCGCCGTTGAGCAGTGCTTTCACCGCCCGCGTCAGCTCCGACGAACTGCGGTTTCCGCCCAGGCCGAGCGTGAACAGCCCCGTCACCGTCAGGTACAGCGCGAGCGCGACCTGCGTCAGCATCACGCCCAGACTCCATTTTGAAGATTTTGCCATAAAAAACTCCTTGTGCCGCACGAGCGGCGTGTATTGCGCCCGGCAGGACGCACGACTAGTATAGCATATCCCGCCGAATTCCGAAAGCAAAATCCCCGGAACGTGCCGCGCCCTACACGGACTCCGGCTCGAACGGAAAGGGATTGCGCTGCAACAGACGGAACACGCCGAAGTCCGCCCCGAACGGCACGATGCTCGGCTGCTCATAGCACGGACTGACGACCAGCGTATGTTGCAGGCAGTGGCGCACGAAGGCGGCATACTGCGCGCGCGGCACTTTGGGGAACAGATACGGCCCGCGCCGCGTCCAGTAGCGGACAAGCACCGTGTCATAGATGAACCAGTCCTTTTCCTGCCGCACCTTGATTGCCGCCACCAAATCGTACAAAGAACGCGTGACTGCGGCGCACAACGGGGCGGCAATGCGCGCGCCCTCCGCCTCGCAGGGAACGCCCGCCTTGACGGCAAGCAGGAACAGGTGCGGTGTCCATGCCAGCGGCGGCTCAATGACGAGCGCATCGCACCGCGCCCAGTCCGCCCCCTGCGCCCAGGGACGGTACACGGCAGTCGCCTGCGGCGCGGCAGACAACGCCGAGCGGAGCGCGGACTGCCTGCCCGTATGCACCGACACCACGCGCTCGTCGCCGATCAGCGCACTCACCGCCCGCGCGAGCTGGCTCTTTGCGCTCCCGTCCGCGCGCGGGGTAAAATCCGTGTCAAAACTGCCCGTCAGCCCGCGGCTGAGCACATTCTTCAGCACGGAGAACGCCCCCGCGCCGCCCCAGCCCAAAATCGCCCTGCCGCCCTCCTGATACAAATCCGTGAGCCGCACGCCCTTTGCCGTATACAGAAAACACCCCCGCGCGCGCTTGACCACGCCGTACCGAGCCGTCAGCTCCGCCGCAAGTTCATCCACCTCATTCATCGCAGCGAGTATAGCACATCACGGAAGATTGTGCTATCACTCACGCGGGGGAAGTCTCCCCCTCGCCCCAGCCCCTGCGGGTCTTCCGCTACCCCCTCTGCGGGGAACGCTGTTTTTTGCAAAAGGCATTCGTGCCTGCCCCGCAACGCCCCGGGCGGCAAGAGTGTTTCATACGGAAAAACACAATGAAACAACGCGGTTTCCCGCACGAACAAAACGCCACAAAAAAATCCCCTCTCCGTTCGGAAAGGGGATTAGCCGCACAAAGAAAGGCTACATTCTTGTGAATTTCAAGTTGGTGAACGTGAAGTTATAGCCTTTAACACTTGCTATGGTAAACTCATTGTCTTCAAGCGAGCCTGTCACGGTGACTTTTTGTCCGGTACGTTCGTCATAATAGTCGTTACCCACTTTGTACAATTCAATCTCAGTCGTATCCTTAGACGAAGCGCTGTAGATAACGGGCACCTCCAAATAATACGACCGCACATTGCCTTTTGCATTATCGCTATAGCTTAGGATAGCAAGAGCATTTTCATTAATCGCTGCTGAATCATAATAGGAACTCGTAACCGTAACAGATCCTGTTACGGTACCCGCCCATTCAATGCGTTCTCCCATATTCGTAACAACCACTTCCTGCGGATCATCGCTGCAAGAAACAAACATTCCCAAGCACGCCATGCCTGCCAACAACAAAAGCATTTTTTTCATCTTTTGCCCCTTTTCCGTCCGCCCGTGCGGACGCGCTTCGTTCTGTACGGGCCACGCCCGCAAGCCCGGCATTGCGCCAAAGCCACGAACACTTTACCCCCCCCCAATCGCGTTTTGTCAAGAGGTTTTGCAAAATTTGCTGTTTTTTTCCTGCCGTCAAGGCATAACGGGCTGAGAAAACTGTCCGGGATGTTGCGGGGCGGGCGCGGTCAATGCGTCGGCGAGCGGGGCAGTCTGCATGTGCGGGGGCAGGGAGACGGAGAACGTGCGCGGCGAGCCGCCGAGGGGGAGCGTGATGCGCGTGGCGGCAAGGCAGAGGGTCTTTGTGTGGAACGATTTTCTTGCGGCCTTGTTCAGGCGGAAGTCGCCGTGGCGGTCGTCGGCGATGATCGGGCAGTGCGCCTGGGCAAGATGGATGCGTATCTGGTGCATCCGTCCTGTTCCCAGCACGAGGCGCAGGCGGCTCACCGTGAGCGCGTCCGTGCCGTCGCCCGGCGGTATGGTGGCGGTCTGCTCCACAAAAAACTGCGTCACCGCCGCCTGCTCGCGTCCGTGCGCGGTTACCGGGGCGGCAATCGTTCCCGTGCGGGCGGGTTTTCCGTGCAGTTCCGGCAGACCGAAGCAGTACGCGGTGTACGTTTTCTGTACGCGCTTCCCGGCAATCAGGGCGATCCATTCCCGCGCCGCCGCCGGATGCTTCGCCACTACCAGAAGCCCGCTCGTCTCGCGGTCAAGGCGGTGCACCAAATGGACACGGTAGCCGACCTGCCGGGAAAGCATGTCGTCCAGCGGATGCGCCACTCCCGCGCCGCCCTGCACGGCCATGCCCGCCGGCTTGTTCACCAAAAGAATGTCGTCGTCCTCATAGATAACGGGAATCGTCATACGCACTCGCGCCGCCTCAGTCATAGAACAGCACGGAAATCCACTGGGCGCGGTCCTGCATGGTCGCGTCCATCATGCCGAGCGTCGTGCCGCTTGCGGTCGTCTCACCGACGAGGTAGTCCGTGCCGCCCGCCGCAATGACCTGCCCCTGCTTGCCCGGCAGCGCGACCCCGAGGACGGCATGGCTATATGCCGCGCTCACGAACAGGCAGGCATCGATGTCCATGTTTTTGAGCAGGACGGCGACAAGCAGGCTGCGGCTGTCGCAGTCGCTCGGCGCGCCGCTCAGCACGGACGGAATGGAAGCGAAATCCGCCTTGTCGGGGGTGTCCGAGGCGCGCGCGTAGGGAAAGCCCTGCGTCCAGGTCAGGAGCATCTGCGCGATTGCCGCGTCGGGGTCGTCGGGGTCGGACTGGCGCGCGGATTTTGCGAGCGCGTTCTGTATGGCAAAGGCGGCTTCCTTGGTGCGTCCCCTGCTGTCGCGCGCGATGAGCCGGTAGAACCGCTGCCATGCCTCGATTGCGTAATCCGTCGTGGCGAACGGCAGGAACACCGCCCATTCGCGGTCAATCACGGACTGCGCCGCCGCCACGTCATCGCTGCCGGTACGCACCGTGATGTTCTTTCCCGCAATGGTGAGCGTCAGTTTCTGCCGCTTGCCGCCCGGAAATTCAGAAGCCGTCACGATGCCCGCCTCCCGCAGGCTTCCCGCGTCGGTCATCACGGAATCCAGCACGGAACGCAGGAACGGCTCGCACTTTGCGGCAGACGAAGCGGGGGCATAGGCGAACACGGTCAGCAATCCTTTTTTGTCGGGCAACGGCACGGCGCACGACCAGCCTTCATGCGAACCGTCGAGCGCGGCATTCCGCACGGTCATGGGGGAAAGGGCGCACCGCTGATTGCGCCACCGCACCGCCTTCACGTCCCCGGTCGCGCCCAGCCGGGCAAACGTTCCGCCAAGCGCGGCGGCTGCCGACGGATATGCGTCCGCCGGGTACACGCAGGTCATCACCTCCACCGGCAGCATGGTGTGGCGGAACAGCAGGAGCGACAAGTCGTCCGAGCCGTCGTCAAGCGAGAATCCTTCGGGAAAGTCGATGGCATAGCCGAACTGCGGCACGGGGAACACGTCCGCGGCGGCGGCGCACAGCGGCAGCACGAGCGAACAGACAAAGATTTTGAAGCGCATCATGTTATTACTATAGCATACAACGGGCGGAATGATAAGCGGGGAGGTTTTTACCGCTTGGAAGCGGATGGAACTTTCTTGGAGGGAGACACCCCCTCTACTTCCGAAGCGGGGGTTTTCTCCCTCCAAAACATCGCAAGGCAAAGCCTTGCTTAACGAGTTTTGTACACAAGCCAAAAGACTTGTGTACAAAACTCGCACTCACCATTTTCCAGCACGCGAGTTTTCGCAGAAAACTCGGTAAGCAGCGCATCGCGCTGCGACGGGCTACTGCCCTAAGAACCCGCTGTCGCAAATGATGGGAATCAAGCGGAGTGGCGGGGTTACTGCACCGGGACGAACGTTATGCTGAATACGTCGATGCTGCCGGCGCTCTTGTTGGGGTTTGGCGACATATCGTCCGGGTAGCTGACTGGCTTGCACGTTCCGTTGCTGCTGAACACGATGCGCACTGTCGCCGCTTTCGTGATGTCTGCGGACAGCACGCGAACGCCCGTTTCCTTTGCGTCCATGTCCATAACAGGCACGGGCTGCCATGCCAGAACGGTGCCGTCCTCCGTGACGAACGCGATTTGCAGGTGGTTGCCGGCTTCAGATATATCCGCAGGCTTGTTGTTTCCCTTGTACAAGACCGACAGCCGCCCCGCGCAACCGACGGGAACGCTGATGTATCGATCCGGCTCGCCGTCTATCGTCCCGTCCGACATATCCCCGGCCGTCTTGCCGCCATTGAAGTTGATGCCGGTCGCCGTTCCGTCCGCATTCCTCACTGACAGGCAGGTGGTAGTCAGAGGCTCGGAATGGTCGTTCGTCTCATACAATGTCGCCGTGACATTATCGCCCTTGACCTCCGTGCTTCCTGCCTGCAAATCAACCTTGACGTTATCGCCAAATGACTCCAGCCCGAATGCCCCGGCTTCCATGCCCACAAAGTTGACGGAGAAGCCCGCCGGTGATTCGTCCTGCGTCTCACACGCGATGAACACTGCCAGCACGGCTGCCGCCGTCCCGGCAAGGAGCGCGATATGCGCGCGTTTGTTTGCCATTTCCCCTGCATAGACAGCGGGGGGCGGATTGCGGTACAATACGGTATGCCAAAAGACGAACTGCTGGACAAGGTGATCCGCCGCGTGCCCGATTTTCCCCGGCCGGGCATTTTGTTTTATGATATTACGAGCGTGCTGACGCAGCCGGAGGCGTTCCGCCATTGTATCCGCCGGATGCTCGACATATATGCGGACGCGCACTTTGATGCGGTTGCCGCCGTTGAGAGCAGGGGCTTTCTGTTTGCCGCGCCGTTCGCGCGGGAACGGGGGCTGCCGCTCGTGCTTGTCCGCAAGAAAGGGAAACTTCCCGGCGACGTGTACCGTTGCGCGTATTCGCTCGAATACGGCACGGCGGAAATTGAGGTGCATAAGGCCGATGTGCAGGACGGCGCTTCGTATCTCTTGGTGGACGACCTGATTGCCACGGGCGGGACGCTCGCCGCCGCACGGAAACTGCTTGCGATGGGCGGCGGCACGGTGAGCGACGTGTTCGGCGTTATCGGGCTGCCTGCCCTGCGCTATGAGGACGCGCTCCGCCCGGCGGCAGTGACGACGCTCATCACGTTTGACGGCGCATGAGCGCGCTCGTCCTGCTTCCCGACGAAATCGGCGCGTTCAGGGACGACATCTGGTCGTTCTACCGTGCGCACGGGCGTGATTTTGCCTGGCGCGGTATTTCCGACCCGTATGCCGTGCTCGTTTCGGAGATGATGTTGCAGCAGACGCAGACGGCGCGCGTCATCGCCAAATACGACGAATGGATGCACGTGTTTCCTACTGTGCAGTCGCTTGCCGCCGCCGCGCTTTCTGACGTGCTCGCGTATTGGGTGGGGCTTGGCTACAACCGGCGCGCGGTGTTCCTGCACAAGGCGTGCAAGGCGGTCTGCGCGGAGTATGGCGGCTCGTTCCCGCGCACGCAGGCGGAGTTGCGGTCGCTTCCCGGCATCGGTCCGTACACGGCGGGCGCGGTGGGCACGTTTGCCTACAATCAGCCGAACGTGTTCATCGAGACGAATATCCGCTCGGTGTTCATCCACCGCTTTTTTTCGGACGGCGCGCTTGCCGGCGGGGAGCGGAAAATCGACGACAAGGAAATCGTGCCGCTTATCGAACAGACGCTGGATCGGACGAACCCGCGCGAATGGTACTATGCGCTCATGGATTACGGCGCGGACTTGAAGAAAAAAGGGGAGAACCCGTCGCGGAAGTCGCGCCAGTACGCGCGGCAGTCCCGTTTTGAAGGCTCGCTGCGGCAGGCGCGCGGGGCAATCCTGCGTCACCTTGCCCAAAACGCGGCGGCCTCGCTTGATCAGATTGCAAAGGCCGAGCATATCGACATCGCGCGGCTGGAGCGCGCCGCTGACAAGTTGCTTGCCGAGCATCTGGTTGCCGTCCGTGACGGTCTGTTTCGGATTGCGGATTAGTGCCTACAGCCGGTCGATCATCGTGTCGAACTGGTCTTTCAGCTCGCGTTTGATTTCTGCCTTGTCCTTTGAGATGTCGCAGATGAATAAATCGGCGGGCGTGACCTTGAGCGCGTCGGCAATCCTGAGAATCATGTCGAACGATGGCTTTGCCTTGCCAGCCTCGATGCCGCCAATCGTGCCGATGGCGCAATCACAGCGGATGGAAAGTTCTGTCTGCGAAACGGATTGCCGACGACGGTAATATTTTACGTTCTGGCGAAAGGCTTTGGAGTAATCATCCATTTCTCTCACTATAATCGAGAATTTTCTTTAAAAAACTAACTGTTTTCGAGATGAGCCTAGGGTATTCTTTGTATAATCGAGAACGGGAGGGAAATCCCGCCGTGCGGAAAAGACAGGCTGCCGGCGTTCTCTGCGGACGCGGGCGCAGCCTGTCCGTCCGTGCTAGGCGGCGGTTCTTGCCCGGTCGCGGGCGTTCTGTATCAGCTGAAACATCACGAGCACGGCGATGATCAGCAGCCCCACGATGTCGGTGCGGCTTTCGGGGATGATGCAGAGCAGTCCGCCCACGAGGAACAGCGCGCGTTCCGCCATGCCCGTCCTGCGGAACACGTAGCCTTCGAGCGCGGAACTTACGCCGAACATGCCGATGAGCGCGGTGAACACAATCCAGATGACGTTGCCCACGGACGCGTTGATCATCAGCATCTGCGGGTTGAACACGAACATATACGGAATGATGAACGCGCCGACGGCGAGCTTCGTCGCTTGGAACGCAGTTCGGATCGGCTTTGCCTTTGCGATTGCCGCGCCCGCAATGGCGGCGAGCGCGACCGGCGGCGTGACGTCCGCGATGATGCCGAAGTAGAACGCGAACATGTGCGCGGCGAGCGGCTCAATGCCCAGCCCGATAATCGCGCCCGCCGTAATCGTGGACGTAATCAGGTAGTTTGCGGTCGTCGGTGCACCCATGCCCAAAATAATAGAAGAAATCATCGTCAGGAAAAGCGTGATGAACACGATGCCGTGCGAGATAGAAATCAGCCCCGCGCCGAATTTCAGCCCGATGCCCGTCAGCGTCACGATGCCGATGATGATTCCCGCCATGGCGCAGGCAATCGCCACGCTGATGATGTTCCGCGCCGCCGCGCACATGATGTTGACCACTTCGTTTATCGTAAAGGTCGGCTTTTTTCCCTGTGCCATGTCTACGAACGACGACACGATGCCGATCAGCAGTGCCGAGACAATGCCCATCAGCGCGGCGTAGACGGCGGTGCGCCCCATGCACAGGAACACGATGATGACCAGCAGCGGCAGCACCATATATCCTTTGCGCAGGAACAGCGGCAGGAATTTGGGCAGCTCGTCCTTGGGCATGCCTTTCAGACCCAGCTTTTTCGCCTCAAGGTGGACGGTGATGAAGATGCCCGTAAAATAGAGCAGCGCGGGGATAATCGCCGCCTTTACGATCGTGATGTACGGCATGCCGAGGCTTTCCGCCATGAGGAACGCCGCCGCGCCCATGATCGGCGGCATGAGCTGACCGCCCGTGCTTGCCGCGGCCTCGACCGCGCCCGCGAATTCGCCCTTGTAGCCCAGTTTTTTCATCATGGGAATCGTAAAACTGCCCGACCCGACGGTGTTCGAGACTGAACTGCCCGACACCGTGCCCAGAAGCGCGCTCGAAAGCACGGCGACCTTTGCCGGTCCGCCGCTCGCGCCGCCCGCAATTGCGTTGCACATGTCAATGAAGAACTGCCCGATTCCCGTGCTTTCGAGCAGTGCGCCGAACAGGATGAACAGGAATATGAACGTGGAACACGCGCCGATCGGCGTTCCCATGATGCCTTCGGTGTTGAAGAACAGGTGGCTCACCACGCGCTGGAACGAATAGCCCCGATGGTTGAGGAATCCCGGCAGGTACGGCCCGGCGAACGCGTAGCAGATAAAAGCGACCGCGATAATCAGAATGGGCAGACCCACGATGCGGCGGCAGCTTTCGATGAGGACGAGGATGCCGATTGCGCCCACGGTGATGTCGAGCGGTGTATATGCGCCCGCGCGGCGCACCAGCTGCTGGAAATTGATGACGATGTAAATCCAGCACGCCGCGCCCACAATGGCGAGCAGCACGTCATGCAGGGGCAGCGTATTGCGCGGCAGGTGCTTGAACGCGGGGAACAGCAGGAAAGCCAGTGCCTGTACGAACGCCAAATGGCTCGCCCTCAGAATCTGCGCCGGAATCCTGCCGGAAAGCGTTGCGTACAGCTGGAACAGCACGAACGCCACGGAGATAATCACGGTGATATGCTGCCGCCAGCAGGCATGCTCGCGGTAGGACTGTTCCCGGTCAAGGTCTTTCATCAGCTCCTTGATTTCGCTTTCGTTGGTGGTGAGCATCAGGTCGTCAAGCCCGGTCGTCTTTTTTTCGCTCCTTTCGTTTTTTGTACTCACAGTATGTCTCCTTATTTAAATTGAGATATGATTTGCCAAAAGATACGCGGAAAGCGGCACTTTCTTGACTTCAATAGAAAGGCTCGTCTGCGGGGCGAACAATGTCCTGAGCAGGACTTCTTTGTCTCCCACCATCATGGTATGCTCCGCGATGACTCCCACCGCCATAACGAGCCGTTCGAGCCTGCGGTTCAGGTTGGTGATGACATAGCCGTCATCGGTCACGGCAAACTGTGCGCCGTCAGTCTCACTTGCTTCGGGAATGCCCGCACCGTATGAGACGAACGCCGTTTTTTCCAGGACGAGCATGCCGCCGTCGGTGCCGTAAAAGTCATGGACGCGCCCTTTGTTGACGGAATGCGTATACGAAATGACAAACCCGCCGAGCGCGGCGCGCGAAAGCACCCGCTCAGCCGGATTTTTTCTGTTGCTGACCGAAACGCACGGTACGCACGGAACAGTCAGTACGGCCGCGACCGCAAACAGGGCGACCGCGGCACAGACAAGGCGTTTTCTCACGCGACCTTAGTCGTTTGACAGCCCGATTTCGTTGTAG
This sequence comes from uncultured Treponema sp., assembly GCA_947177175.1. Taxonomy (GTDB): domain Bacteria; phylum Spirochaetota; class Spirochaetia; order Treponematales; family Treponemataceae; genus Treponema_D. The sequence goes on along the minus strand of CAMWTK010000018.1, from coordinate 23,559 downwards.
TATTTGATTGCGCCCGGGTGGAACGGAACAGAGACACCCGTCACCGCGTCCTGCACGGAGACTTCCTTGCCTTTCGCGTGTGCCGTGCCCAGGCTCTCAAGGTTCTCAAACAGGGCTTTGGTCATGGCGTACACGGTGTTCGTGTCGATGTCCGCGTTCACGGCAAGCGTCGCGCGGATTGCGAGCGCTTCGGTGTTTGAGTCCGTGCCGTTGTACGTGCCCGCCGGGATAACCGTCTTGGTGTAGAAGTTGTGGCTGTTCATAATCGCCTCAGCCTCCGCGCCCGTCACCGGAATCAGCACAAGACCTGCGGTGAATGCCAGCTCCTGCAACGCCGAGTTGGGAACGCCCGCCGTGACGAAACATGCGTCCAACGTGCCGTTCTGAATGCCTTCCGCCGATTCCTTGAACGAAAGGTTGTTCTTCTGAATATCGTCGAACGTCAGCCCGTAGCCTTCCAGAATCTGCTTCGCGTTGAATTCCACGCCCGATCCCGCGTCGCCGATTGACACGCGTTTTCCGCGCAGGTCAGCGACGCTCGTGATGCCGCTTGACTTGCTCGCCGCGATCTGCACCACTTCCGGGTACAGCGTGCCGATGACCGCAAGGTGGGGGAGCGGCTCGGCGAACATGTCCGTGCCGTTGTACGCGTAGTCCATCACGTCGTTCTGCACGATTGCGAATTCTGCCTCGCCCTTGCTGATAAGGCGCAGGTTCTCTGCGGACGCGCCCGTCGCCTGTGCCGTGACGTTCATGCCGTCAACGGCCGTGTTCCAGATGTGCGCGATTGCCCCGCCGAACGGATAGTACGTGCCGCTCGTGCCGCCGGTCGCCAGAATGTAGTTGTTGCCTTTTTTGGTGCACCCGACGAACGAAACGCCCGCCAAAAGACACGCCATCACCACTGATACGCTTTTTTTCATCGTTGTCTCCTGTCTCCTAAAAATAAAACGTCTCATAATTATACAAAATTCTTTCATATTTATACAAGACTTCACGGGAAAGAAATCGACAAAAAACGAGGCGGTTTTTGGTGCGGCGGATAGGTGCAATTAAGCCTATACAATTTTGCGAATCTGCTTTATAATGGAAAAACTATCAGTAATCTGCTCGGCAGTGCCGAGACGTAATAGGAGCAAACGTATGGAAAAGGTGTATGAACAGTTCAGGGACATCGGTATTATCCCGGTCGTCGCAATCGAGGATGCCTCAAAGGCGGCGGATTTGGCGCACGCGCTCGTCAAGGGCGGGCTTCCCGCTTCGGAAGTGACGTTCCGCACCGCGTGTGCGGCGGAGGCGATTGAGGCGATGATCAAGGCGGAGCCGGATATGCTCGTGGGCGCGGGCACGGTGCTGAACGTGGAGCAGGCGGAAAAAGCCGTGAAGGCGGGCGCGAAGTTCATCGTCTCTCCCGGCTACAATCCCGATGTCGTTGACTGGTGCATCAAGAACAACGTGCCGACCATGCCCGGCATTTCCAATCCGTCGGAAATCACCGCGTGTATCAACAAGGGGCTGCGCTACCTCAAGCTGTTCCCGGCGGAGCGCAAGGGCGGCTACAAAATCATCGACGACTTTGGCGGCCCGTTCCCGCAGATTTCGTTCATGCCGACCGGCGGCGTGACGACCGACAACGTGGGCGAGTACGCAAAGCGCAAGAATATCCTGTGCATGGGCGGCACCTGGATGGTCAAGAAGCCCCTCATCGAAGGCGGAAAATGGGACGAGATCACGCAGATCTGCAAGGACGCGGTAAAGGCGATGCACGGATTCCACATCGACCACATGGGAATCAACGCGAAAGACCCGAACGACGCAAAGGCGATTGCGGACGGTTTCGCGCCGTTCGGCTTTGCGGCAAAAGACGGCAACTCTTCGATTTTTGCCTCGGAGCAGGTGGAAATCATGAAGCAGGACGGGCGCGGCACGCACGGGCATATCTCCATGGTCTGCAACAACATCGAGCGCGCATTGGCGTACCTCGGCCGGTTCGGCTTTAAGCCCGTCTCCGGCACGGAAAAATATATGGGCAAGGCGGGCGACTCCCCGCTCAAGGTCGTCTACCTCGACAAGGAAGTGGGCGGCTTTGCCATCCACCTGAAACGCGCGTAACGCTTGTGTGAGCGCGAAGCCCGCCGTGCCTGTGCGCGGCGGGTATTTTTTGGTAGCGGCGCGAAGCGCGTTGTTCAATCGGAACATTTTGGTTTTTTAGGAGAAAATATGAAAAGCATTGTATCGGCGAGAAATTGCTGTTTGGCTATGGCTATCGTCATGATGATTGGCATCGTCAGTTGTGACGATAATAATACCCCCCCCCATTGAGCCTGAGGCACTGATTACAAATAAAACACCCACTATTTATCTTGCGGGCGATTCGACGGTTAAGACGTATGACGACAGTCAATACATAGTCGGCTAGGGACAGTATCTTGGCTACTTCCTGTCGAATGGCGTTACCGTGGTGAACGCAGCTAACGGCGGCAGAAGCTCCCGCTCGTTCATAAACGAAGACCGTTTGTATAAGATCAAAAACAATACTTACAGCTTTTCCGAAAACAACAGATAGTCTATTGAGGACGTTATCAAAGCAGGTGATTTCCTGTTTATTCAGTTCGGTCATAACGACGACGATACGAATAAGGGAACCTATTCAACGTTTTATGACAGAATGGTGCCGCTCGGTACTCCCGACAGCAAGGGCGTTTACCCCGTAATCGCACCGTCGGACGAAGCGAAAATGGAAAACACCTATTTACCGCAGGAATATATCGACCACAATTCACAGGAAAACGTAACAAAGGCATACAACACTATTAAAACTTACGGTGACACTTACTTTTCCTATGATTGCGGCGGCACTTATAAATGGTATTTAAAACAATATATTGACTTTGCAAGAGAACACGATGCAATTCCCGTTTTGGTGACTCCCGTAGCGCGTGTGGCTTTCAATTCGGACGGAACACTCCGTGACGGCGCGAGCAGACACGGCGATAACTTTGCTTACATTCAGGCGGTTCGTCAACTTGCCGAAGAGGAAGACTGTCTGTTGATTGACAACTTCGCCTATACGAAAAAATTGGTTGAAACGGCAACAAGCAATTATGCGGACTTCTTGGTGGCGCTAGTTTCCAACGATTTGACAGGCGAGTGGTCCACGGAATATGACAATGCATATAAAAATTCTGACGCAGGCTTCCAGAAAATCGAGACAACGCATTACAATAAGTACGGCGCATATCTCACCGCCGCATATGTTGCGGACAGCATTATTTCAAGTAAGGCAGAGCGGGAAACTCACAAAAACGATAGCGAATATTTTACTTTTGCAAGTCATGTGCTTAAAAAACCTTCCGCTTACATTGACCTTTCAAACCGCATAAGCAAGACAAAAGTTGCCGCGCTGGAAGGCTTATATACCAGCGTCAACGCCACAAACCCCGACAGAACGTACCCCGACCCCGCGGCGGTGGTTGCTAAGATTAACGAGGTTTGTATCGGAACGGTCACTGGCGAAAATTATTTGCAGTATCAGGAGAAGTGCGAAGGGGCGTTGGCACTTTATAACGGAGTTAATTACGACGACAGAAGCGCGGTTACGAATTACAGCACATTAACGCAATATATAGCCGAGGTTGAAAAACAGATAACGGCGCACAGGCCTACCTCTACGAGCACGGTAGTATTCAACGCGTCCGACGTGCAAACGGGAGAAATTACGACAACCGTAACTTCCGATGGTTTTAAGATTGTCGGTGCATCGGGCAAGGCAATAAACGTTTCCGCTGTGTCAACGACGTTTGAAGTGAACGGCGAAAAGATTACCACAACCAACGGTATCAGCATGGGCGGTTCGGCAGGCCTCGGAAGTTCAAGGTATATCGAGTTCACTACCACGGGCGCTTGCACGGTTACAGTCATTGCAAAGTCAAGCGGAAACGACGACAGAACAGTAAAACTTGTATCCGCCGCTGCTACGGGTACGGCAATAACAATGTTTGCTGCCAATGCAGGCGTGTCCGTTACCTCTCAGAATTTAACCGAAGCGGGAACGTATCAAATCGGTTCTGCCAATAAAGGCATTTGGATTTACTATATTCTTATCGAATATTTTGACTGATAGTTGGAATGTAGTCACAAAGCCGCTGGCAACTTTGTTTTACGGCTCGTGAGCCGGTGAAAATATGGAGCGAAGCGGAATATTTTCACAAGAAACCACCCGCTATGCGGGTGGAGGGCAAGGGCTTATAGCAAAAAAAACTTTCCCCCGAAGGTGTACAATAGGTCGTTCAAGTCTATTGCGCAACACCGAGGAGGAAAGCAGATGGCAAACACAAGGGGTTCGTTGAGCCATACGAAATGGGTGTGCAAATACCACATAGTATTTGCGTATCTGGCGATACCTGCCGAAGTATAGGAGAAAAGCAATATATGGGCAATACCGGCAGAGCATCGGACAGATACTGCGGCAGCCGTGCAACTACAAGGGAGTGGAGATCGTCGAGGGTCATCTGATGCCCGACCGCATCCACCTGCTGGCGAGCATACCGCCGAAGCACGGCGTGTCGCAGTTCATGGGATACCTGAAGGGGAAGAGCTGCCTGATGATATCCGGCAGGCACGCGAACCTGAAGTACAAGTTCGGGAACCGCCACTTCTAGGCAGAGGGGTATTACGTAAGCACGGTCGGCCTGAACGAGGCGACCATAAGGAAGTACATACAGGAACAGGAGGCCCATGATATAGCGATGGACAAGGTTGCCGAGAAAGAATACCAGGACCCTTTCAGGGGCAGCAGGCAGTGCCAAAGCCCTTTTGAGGGGCTGCGGGTGACAGACCGCAATAGGCTTGAGCGCCAGTGAGAGCGTGGGACTTAAGTCCCCGCTTGAGCCCCTAGCCTTATAGGCTAAGTACAAACCACCCGTTTGACGGGGGGTATGATTTAAGCACATAACAGTGAATTAGTTTTTACAATAAGTTATAGGTTAGACAAAAAGCATCGTCCATTTTTTGCTCCTTATCCCTCACGCATTGCCGCAAGGTCAAGTGTTTCGTACCGATGATTTCCCCGCACCGATTTTTTGTAGTTCCAGCAGGCGATTGCGTCTGTCAAGGACGCACCCGGATTGTCCGCAAAAAAGTCGCGGACGTATGCGTTGTACGCGAAATGTCCGCCAATCGTCGTCTTGGTGCGCTTCCGCTCCTCCGCCAGCCGATACCAGGCGGCAACCGCCTCCCGGTACGTCCTGCCCGCGTTCTCCTTCAGCCAGTTCTGGAACGCGACGAAAAAAGAGAACTGCCTGCCGATGTGCGCCCGAAAAAACGCCCGGTGCTTTTCCGAGCAGACGATATGCTCCTCAATCGCCGTGTCCAAACTGATGTCCGCGACCGCCCCTGCCTTTCTGCGTTTTTTCGGCGGCTGCGGCACGATTCCGTCAGCAAGGAAGTGCGCGATACGCTCGGTCAAATCCGCTTTGCTCCCGCAGGCAGGAATGCCATTTTCCCGGCAGAACGCACTCAGTTCCGCTTTCAAGTAATAAAAACTGCGGAACGTCTCCGCGTCCAAATCTTTGCCCAAAATCGGTCTTTCTTGCATCACGCCGCGCCTCCTTTTCGTCCTGCCGATAATGATACCGAATTTTCCGCGCCGCTCAAAGCGATTCTTGCGCCGTCCGCTGCGAAAAAATCCGCTTTGCTACAAAAATCGCGTTCAGTACGCGCGGAAAGCCGACATAGGGAACGCACTGCATGAACGCCTCAACGATTTTATCCGCCGGAATGCCGACCCGCAGCGCGCCGTTGATGTGGACTTCCAGCTGCGGCTCGCACCCGCCCGCCGTAAGCAGGCTCGTTATCGTTATCAGCTCCCGCTCCTGCATGGACAGCACGCCGCGCGTATAAACCTCGCCGAACGCGAATTCGACAATCTGCCTGCCCAAGTCGGGCGCAATGTCCGCCAACGCGCGGATTACCTGCTCGCCGCCCGCGCCGTCAATCTGCGCCAGCATCTCCTGCCCCCGCTCAAACCGTGTTTTTTCCATTTGATTCCGCCTCCTGTTTGCGTTATAGTCTCATCATAGCAGTTGAACTGCGGTTTAAGTCAAGTTTTTTTGGAGCAAATTATGACGATAGGAGACATCGCGCGGCTGACCGGCCTCACCGAAAGCACGCTGCGCTTTTACGAGCGGAAAAACCTGCTGACCGTCGAGCGCGACGCGAGCGGCAGGCGTGTTTTTGACGAACACGACCTTGCATGGATTCAGTTTATCCGCCGCCTGAAACAGACCGGCATGCCGCTGAAAGACATTGAGCGGTACGCCGCTTTGCGCATGCGCGGCGAGCAGACGACGGGCGAACGGCTCCAGATGCTCCAGTCGCACCGGGCGTTCATCCTTGCGCAGCGGGCAGAGTGGGAAGAGTGCCTTAATCATCTTGACGACAAAATTGCGTACTATCAGCAAGCCCTCGGTCAATGAGTTATAAAGCAAGCGGTATTTTTAATCATCGTCATTCATGCCGCTTTTCTCAGCAAAACAATCATAGCATAATCCTAGTTCCTCGTAAAATGAAACAAAGCCATTTTCAGGAAAAACTCCGCCGCATTCACTACAAATATTATATGCCTCTTTGTTTCCGCAAGCCTTGCACGTAAGCATTTTATCGCCAATATCAATGGCTTCCGCTCCGCATTCCGAACACGCTGCGCTTATATGTGTCCCCATCTTCAACGCTTCGATGTCGGTGTGCTTATCTATAAATTCCGCAACGTTTTTCTGCCTTGCTTCGGCAAGTTTCTGAATAGCCAAAAAATCAGACCAGTTTTTGAAAATATCTGCGGGATCAGTGTTCAGTTCTTCTTCAAAAAAATCATTTACAAACGGAACAATATTTTCAAACATTTCAAGAAAATCGTCTGACGAAAAACTGCATACGCAGTGTTCCGCCTGATTTCTTGCTGTTTGGATTTTTACCAGCCCTTCTGCATAGCGGTTATAGACTTCATTTGAAATGCCAAATTTCTTGAACCGCTTGAGCATTTCAGAGAGCGACACTGTTTTTATGTGTTCATTGAGTTCAAGATTTGGGATTTCAAGTTTTCCGTCATTTAGCACCAATAAGTCGGTTATATTCGCAACAATCAGAGCAGGATGCGCCTTGAACAGTCTGCATTTCAGTAAAATTAAAATCCCAGACCATAAGCTTATGACGGCGTTTTTATATTTCTGATTTTTATAAAACTCAATAGAATCCGTAAAATACTCTACGGCACTGCCCAGCAAAGAATCATAGGTTACAAGCATATATCCTCCATACGATTATTCATTTTCCAAATAAACGCTTTTTACCAAAGTGATCCATTTTCAGGAAATCAAGCTATTATTTTATAAGTGGTTTTAGTTTTTATATTGCCATTCATCCAAAATTTATATTCGTATATTTCAGAAGGGATGCCCTTCTTTTTAGCCTCAGCATCCTTAAAATAAGCAATCTCATGGCCTTTTGCGTCATATTCCCAAAATTCTTCGCCTGTGGAATCTTCCATTTCACTACTTTCAAAGTGTATTTCATGGCTAGAAGAAATTCGATTTCCTTTTGCATCATATTTATACTGAAATTTTGCAATGTGTCCAAAAAAGTTAGGCGTTAATCTGTGTTCTTTAATCAATTTTCCAGCACTATCATAAAAATATCGCCATTCACGCCCCCTTTCAGATAAAAAGCGCGTAAGCACCAACCTTCCTTGTGAATCAAATTTGTTTTCCCACTCAGTCCCATTACTATTTTTGCCATGTGTATTCCGATTAAGGAAGTTATAGTCTTTCCATTCTTCAAATCCAGAACTATCTCCATGCCAAATCTCATTGCCATTAGAATCATATTTATACCATTCTTCTTTAATGTCGCCCCAGTTCAATGTTCTGCTGTGTAAAATTTTACCGTTAGAATCATATTCTGCAATAGCCAGTACATCAACATACACAGAACGCTTTTCTCCATTAAGAGTTATCTTTTTTTCCCTTGTCCAAAATTCAGAAGGCAAATCTTTTGCAAAACAAAACATACATAACAATGTAAGAACAAGGCATATCAGTGTTATTCTCTCGCGTTTTTTTGCATAGCAATCCATAGATTTCTCCTTTGTGTCAATTTTCCTGCGAATGTTATTTTCGCAAATCGCCATAGTATATACAGCAAATAGCAAAGTGTCAAGTTCGCTAAAAGCGTATATGCTAAATAATGAGTAAGATGAACGCAACGGAACTACAGGAACTTTTCTCCACAAACCTTAAGAACATGCGGAACAGGCTGCATTTCAGCCAAATGAAGCTTGCGGAAAAAGCGAATCTTTCCGTCGGCTACATCTGCGATTTGGAGAGCGGCAGACGGTGGGGAACGCCGGAGACTTTCTCAAAGCTTGCCACAGCTCTAGGCATCAATCCGTTTGAACTTCTTCTTCCGCCCGTATCAAGCATTCCAAAATCATCAGAGGCGGGCAAACAGAACGACATTATCGCAAAACTGAGCGATTCCCTGTGCCAGAACGTAACTTCCGCCATCACAAAGACAATAGCAGATACTTTTTTGGACAAATATTTTCAGCAAAACACAAGCGTAATTAGTCATTGAGACTCTTGAAATGACCGCGCCGCACAACGCAAGCGGACGGCCTGCATCAGCCGTCCGCTTGAAATAATGCGCCTCTTCTATCTATTCGTTTTGGGCAAGCCGTGCGTCACGCGCCCTTGAATGCCTGCTCCAAGTCCGCAATGATGTCGGCGGCGGTTTCCGTGCCGATGGACAGGCGGATCGTGTTGGGTTTGATGCCCTGATCAGCCAGCTCCTCGTCGGTAAGCTGCGAATGCGTCGTGCTTGCCGGGTGAATGACCAGCGACTTGACATCCGCGACGTTTGCCAGCAGGGAGAAAATCTGCAAGCGGTCAATGAATGCCTGCGCGTCCTTTGCGCCGCCCTTAATCTCGAACGTAAAGATCGAGCCGCCGCCGTTCGGGTAGTATTTCTGATACAGCGCGTGGTCGGGGTGGTCGGCAAGCGCGGGGTGATTGACGTGCTCCACGTACGGGCTTTTTTCCAGATAGGCGAGCACTTTTTTGGTGTTCTCCACGTGCCGTTCCACACGGAGCGACAGCGTTTCCAAGCCCTGCAACAAGAGGAACGCATTGAACGGAGAGAGCGTCGCGCCCGTGTCGCGGAGCAGAATCGCGCGGATTTTGGTGACGAACGCCGCCGGACCAATCGCCTTTGCGAACGAAATGCCGTGATAGCTCGGATTCGGCTCGACGAGCGCGGGGAATTTGCCGCTCGCAACCCAGTCAAACTTCCCGCTGTCCACGATAACGCCACCGAGCGTCGTGCCGTGCCCGCCGATAAATTTGGTCGCCGAATGCACCACGATGTCCGCGCCGTGCTCAATCGGGCGGAACAGGTACGGCGTTGCGAACGTCGAATCCACCACGAGCGGAATCTTGTTGTCGTGCGCGATTTTCGCGAGCGCGTCCAAGTCGGGAATGTCACTGTTCGGGTTGCCGAGCGACTCCGCAAAAATCGCCTTCGTCTCCGGCCGAATCGCCTTTTTCACTTCGTCCAGATTGTGGATGTCAACGAACGTGGTCGCAATGCCGTACTGCGCCAGCGTGTGCGCGAGCAGGTTGTATGTACCGCCGTAAATCGTTTTCTGGCTCACGATATGCCCGCCGCCTTCGGCAAGATTCAGAATCGTGTAGTTGATTGCCGCCGCCCCGCTTGCCACCGCCAGCGCCGCAACGCCGCCTTCAAGCGCCGCAACGCGCCGCTCAAACACATCCTGCGTGCTGTTCGTCAGGCGACCGTAAATGTTGCCCGCGTCGCGCAACCCGAACCGATCCGCAGCGTGCTGCGCGTTGTGGAACACGTAGCTCGTCGTCTGATAAATCGGCACCGCCCGTGCGTCCGTCGCCGAATCCGCCTCTTCCTGCCCAATATGCAGCTGCTTTGTCTCAAAGCCCCATTTTGAAGTGTCCGTAACTTTTGCCATCATAATCTCCTTCGCCCGCCGGGGCATCTCTTAATTCATACCAAATTACTAGATTTAATATGTTTCTAGCATACAGAAAGGGACTGTTCGTGTCAAGGGCGATTATGCGGATTTTGGGGAAAATTATTATATGCGCTGACGGCGATACGCAAGTTGCTATAAAGACGATAAAATGCCTTGCGCATTATGTCGCAAGGCATATATATAGAATAAGAACGCTTATTCCAAAGTTTCCGATATACGATTCATCGCAACTCAAACGTCATAATGCAGTTCATGCCGTTCCCCGGTCCGTCCGTCGCAATCCGTTTGACATTCGCGATTGTCTCAAATTTCAACGCCTGCAACGCGCCGCAGACACTCGGCACTCGATCTTGCAGCCCCAATTCTTCGGCAATATCACCCGCCCGAATTTTTACAATCTTTTCGCCACGGGCGCGCGCCGGAATAATTCTTGTATCCCGGCAATACGCCCTGATTTTATCGGCACGTGTTTCCATAATTCGACTCCTGCTTTGTCATAATATTACAATTCGTATTTCTCATTACAATTCCGCGTCCAAAGTGAACACGTAACAATCAACGTCTTGATAATTATGTTGATATTGGCTAATGCCTGTGCACGTGAGCTTCAAATCATTGACTGACGTAATATAACTTGCATTCGTTGTATATGAATAAGTTTTATGCAATGCCATCTCTTTTTTTGAAACTATATAAAAACAATACTTTGCACCGCCGCCTGAAAAACTATTTGCATAGTCCCTCGACCGCTCGTAGGCAGTCGAATAATAGGTGACGAGATAAGTGTATCCCGCCTGAGTTGTTGTCCTGTCTAATACTTCAATGCGATTCTTGTCGATTAGAAACTCATCGCCGGTTTTTATCGGGATTCCAGTATGATAAATAACCTCATTATAAAAATTATTGGAACCACGTTTTAGATTTTCTTTAAGTTTTGCAATCTCAGTTTCTTTTTGTTTTCTAAGTTTTTCAGCCTCAATTGCTTTTTGAATTGCAAGTTCCTCTTCTTCAGCAGGTTTTGCTCCCGCATCACGAAGCAGATTTGCAATCTCGGTATTTTTCTTAGATACTTGGGCAGTATAAACTAACGTTTTGCCATCGACTTGCACATTCACATCTGCACCATATTGTATAAGAAGTCTTACTATGGCTGTGTAACCACAGTTTACGGCATACCACAATGCCGATCTACCCGCCCCATCTACAGCATTGACATCTGCGCCTTTTTCGAGCAATAACTCCACAATGCCTACATAATTGTACGAATAACGACAAGCAGCCATCAATGGCGTGTCTCCATAGTACGTACTATTAACATCTACCCCGCCCTCTAAAAACAACCTAACCGCTTCTGTTGGCTCAACAAGACGGCGGAAGGAAGAGCACTCTCTTATGGCCAAAGATAGTCCCTTTCTCTTTGCTTCGGGAGTACTCTTCTTTATCAGTTTGGCAAGCATTCTCATGTCGTTCTGTTGGAGTGCGTATCGGAATTCTGTCTCAGGAACGGCGGTTAAAGATTCCGGCATGGACGTACAGCCAATCAGCGTCAATGCCAGCAAGCACAACACACATATCCCTCTTCGCCTCATGCCATGTCCTCCTTGCGTTTTATACAATGAGACAAATCTTTTTCGCAAAAAGATTTGTCTCATTGAGTTATATCATAAAAAGTCCAGCCTGTCAAATCAAATCGATATTTTACTCAATTACACTGACCGCATGAATGCGTATCACTCTGATTTCATAGGAAACTTGATTTATTATCGGGAGCAGAAAGGATATACACAGTCCACGCTGGCGGCAGTGTGCGACTGCTCAAAGGGAAACATCGGCGGGATTGAATCGGGCAAGTCGTCGCCGTCGTTCGAGCTGATTCTGAAAATTGCCTATGCGCTGGAGATTCACCCCGCAGACTTGTTCCTGCGCAACACGAGCAACAATCGTGCGGACGCGGCGGCTTTTTTTGAGAACGAATTTTTTCCCATGATGAAAAATATGATTGCCAAACAGTTTCCGCAAAAATAATCGCTTTCGCCGGTGCGGCAATGCTGCATCATGTGGATATACACGGTCATCAACGAGCAGAGATGGGTGCGGGTATATGCGCCGACGGCGATTTACTATAGCACGAACCGTGCTACTTACGATAGCAAACGCTGTCTATTGGCAATAGCACAATCTGAATAACGGCGGTGGCGAAAAACGTGCATCGTCAGCCGCTGAAAATCCCTGCCCGATACGGTGTGCCTGGCGCAGGATTGCGTTCAGCTGCGGCATGACGTGAAATTTTTTGTGTATAGCCACTACAGGACTTTGTTTTATGTCACTACACGACTTCGTGTATACGCACTACACGAGTTTGTTTTATGACATGAAATTTTTGCATGTAGTGTGCATACAGGTTTCTGCGCAAAAAAATACGGGCGACATTGCCGTTGGGAAAGAGCGACATTCCTTGTCGTTGCAGACAGTTTATACTGTATAAAAATACAAGGAGATTAAAATGTCTGCAAAAAAATTTTCTTTTTTGTTATTGCCGATTGTTGCGGGCGGTGCGGCGGTTATTGTGTCGGCACTGCGCAAACGGCAGCATATTAAAACGGAAGTAAATACAGACAGGGCGCTTAAAATTATTTTTACGCCATTGTTAGACAGCGAACCTAACGTCCCTGCAATAGAAGAAGCAGTGCGAGCGTTGATGACAACATATCCGTACCATCCTGTTTTTCTGTATGTCGTGCCGGATGCTTCGGCAGGCAAAGGGGCGTGTAGCCGTGTTTTTGACTTGCGCAACAGATTTGACACATTGTTTCACTGCGAAAGCAGAATATTTGAAGCGCAATTATATTATGACTTGAATCCTCTTGCCAACAAAACCGAGGCATCGTTACAGCTTGCGAAAGATATTTCAGCACTCATTGAGGTGAAACGGGATATTTGCCAGATTGTATTGCCAGATGGAACGATCAAAGCTTCTGACGGATCAGTTCTATCACTTGTTCCTTTATTTCGTGGCGGTCAATATCTGCATCGCTGAGTAAGGATGCGGGATTAATGTTCAGTGCTTTTGCAATCTTGAACACGGTCGTAATCGTCGGTATTTTCTGATGCGATTCCACCATAGCGAGGTATCCCTGTGAAATACCGGCCTCAAGCGCAAGCTCCAGCTGGCTCATTTTTCGTGCAAGCCGCTCAGACTGAATAGAGGAAGCAACTTTTAGTTCAAGAGAGGTGATGTCATCATCCTTTTTTTCCATATTTATAGAAATAGTATAAAATGCTAAAGAAATCGGAACAAATCCTATAAAAATATATTTGACACCTATAGTAATAGACACTATAATAAAATTCGTTTATGGCAAAGAAAGGAGTCGGTACAGGACGAGAAAGCAGGCTTCCCGCGTTCCGAATGACACGGATAGATGAGGAAATTAGGAGCGGCTCATTCCCGAATGCGAATACGCTGGCAAATATGCTTGAAGTAAGCTCCCGGACTATTCAGCGCGACATTGAGTATATGCGGGACTTTTACCATGCTCCGTTGGAATTTGATTCCGCGCGAAACGGCTATTTTTACAGCGAGCCGAATTTTTTTATCAAAACGGTAACGCTTACCGAGGGCGAACTGTTTTTTGTGGCGTTGTTCGACCAGTTGCTTGAACAATACCGTGGAACACCGATTGAAAGCAACCTGCGCACCGTATTCAAGAAAATCATTGCGAGTCTGCCTGAAGAAATCACGGTGGACTCTTCTTTTCTGGAAAATTACACCACATTCATTCCCGAACGCTCCAGCGCGATTGACTCGGACACGTTCAATGCGATTTTTTCTGCACTCAAAAATCGCACTGTCCTTACATACGATTACCGACCATTACAAAAGACGACTTATATGTCGCGCCGCCTGAATCCGTATCACGCTGTCTGCCAAAAAGGAAACTGGTATGTCATCGGATGGTGCCATGACAAGCAGGATATCCGCATCTTTAATTTCAGCAGAATGAAAAACGCCGTGAACACTGCGGAACATTTTGCCATTCCCGGCGATTTCCGCGCCACGGACTATTTTGACCCAGAAATAGGCGTGTGGCTCAGCACTCGGAATCCGTGTACAGTGGAACTTCTTGTTTCAAAAGAAATCGGCACGTTCGCTCTTGAACACGCATGGAAGCAGAATCAGACCGTCACGCAAAATGATGACGGAAGCGTAACCGTCCGCTTTGAAACGTCGCAGCTGCCAGAGGTCAAGCGATGGGTACTCGGACAAGGCAGAACGGTCACCGTTATATCACCGCCACAATTAATTGATGACATCAGACAGGAAGCGGAAGCCGTTGCGAAAAAATATACATAATTTTTCAGATGCGACAGCCGGTGTCGTTGCGCGGGCGGTATAATGAAAGTGTCTAATAAACAGCTGTTTGGCAGATGATTGGTAAACAGCATTAAGGAAACCTTATGTTAAGGATATAGATATGGATGAGCTTGACGGCAAAGTAGAAAAGATAAATAAAGCTTGCGAACGCTTTGGAAGTAACCAATATGCATTTTCCGAACGTGCAGTTTCCCAGATGGATGCAATGGTTAAAGAAGTGCAAAACAATAATCCTGTTTTTGACTCCATTGCAAGCACCAAACAGTCGGTGACCATAAAAGGAGGTTTTGCGGCAGAAGTTACTCACAAAGAAACTTTTAATCTTGATGCAATTTTAAAAAATAAATCCGCAAGAGCCTATACCGACAAAGATATTGATTGGTCTAACTATGGATATAGAAAAAATGACAATCCCGACATCATTGTATCGGACAATAATCAGATTGTCGTAAAAGCACAATCAAAATTTTACAAAGATGCTGAATCCACCGCAAAAGCATTGCGAGAAACAAAAAACGGACAAGTCAAATATGACCAGAATGATCAGTATATTGTTCCGTTAGAACAAGTTGAAGATGTAAAAAAGGCGGCTCATAAAACTCAGACATGGGAAAACGGAAAAACAGAACCCCGCCAGGAAGTTGTAGATGCGACACAGCAAGTCCAAGATAAAACTACCGGTCAGTTAGAACATAACAATGTAAAATCCCGTCCATTAACATCGGAAGAAGCAAAAGAATTAGGAAAAGACGGAAGCAACGCTGAAACCAGAAAATCATATATCAATAAATATGAAACGCAATCAACATTACAACAAATGAAAACAGCTGCCATAGGTGCATTTGCTGTAAGCGCTGCCGTTTCAGGCATAGCAAACACTGTCGTATATGCACAGGAAGTCAAGAAAGGCACATTATCTCCTCAAGAAGCGTCATATCGCATTGCAATGAATTTACTTTTGAGTGGAACTGATTCAGCAGCAAAAGCCGCTATTAGTGCAGGAGTTGTTTCTACATTAACTAGAAAAGGAATTTTGACATCGACATCTTCTGCACTTGCAAAAGGCGGTGTCACTACCTCTGTGCAAATTGCGGTTGATTTTGCAAAAAATCTTGTACTGTTCTTATCGGGAAAAATAAGTTTGACAGAATTAAAAGAACGAACAGCCAAAGAGTGTGTGTTTGGACCAGCAACGCTTTTTGGAAATGCACTTGGCACGAGTATTGCATCATCGCTTGGTTTTGGAAGTACTGCATCAGCGATACTGGGCGGTATCCCAGGCGGTATGCTTATTTCCACTGCCTTGCAGGTTGCAATAGAAAATGGCATTGAAAAACCGTATCGGGAACTGCTTGCAAACTCGGCACAAATTAAAGAATCTCTTGCCGACATAAACAGACCATTGCAAGAAATCGATTCTACTTTTTCTAGAATTGATTTACATATTATGAATGCACGTTCTTCTATGAATCGTGCAACAGAAAAGCAAAAAACAATAGAATCATTGTTAAGGAGTTTCTAAAATGAAAGAAGAAATACAGATTAGTATTCCAAAAGAAAATGAAGAGGAGATGAAGGCACTCCTTTCTCAAGCGGCAGAAGTATTTAATAAGACAGAATCCGATTTAGAGAATCTAAAAAATAGCACTTGGTACAAACGTCTTTTTGAAGCAGTAACGTTTCAGAAAAACAACGAAAAAGTTATAGTGCATAATATTACGCAACTTGTCGATTTGCAAAATATCATCGTGCGTATTATTCTTATTATGCTCGGAAAAAGCACAGACATTGCAGAAATTGTGGAACGAAATTCGGACGCTATCGAGAAATTATATGGGAATCAAGAAAACACAATACGAAAACTAAAAAAATTATGTGATAATATAAAATATGGATATACAGAAACGATAGACATTCGCAATATTGAGAATAAGTATAAGTCGATATTTTTATACGTACTTAACGAACTTGCCAAAAATTACAGCCAGTCTGAAAAATCACAGAAATTTTTAGATGCTTTTTTTAAGTATTTAGGCTATTTCGATTTCACAGAAAAAGAGAACACCTGTTTAGAGAATCTTGGAAAAGAAGAAAGTGCAGCCTTATATACAGTGTGTATGAGTTATCTCTATTATGTAACTGAAAGTTTTGATTTAAACAAAAATACAGAAACATTGTTTGATGAATTGGCGGTAAGCAAAAGCATGAAAAATTCCATAGAAGACATGATAAAAAGAGAATGTGAACTTTATGGAAACGAGGTTCTTGTTGGACAGTATAGCATTGCCACCACTAATAACATTTCTTTATTTGAAATTGATGATTCATGTTTTTCATCACGGGAGTCAGATTTTTACGACACATCCAATACTGGTTCGCAAAAGAAAAGACTTTCGATCACTGAAGATACAGTTGTATCCGGCATAGTAACAATTCCTTACGAAGAAGAGTACGTATACAAAAACTGCTCTGTTCATTTTGAGGCAAAGGTAAATTGTAAGGGTACGGTGTATTTTGAAAACGTAAAAATTTATTATGGCAAAAAAGGCGGTTGTGAGGAAATCATCCTTAATAACGATGCCGCTTTCATAATGAAAAACTGTGATATTTATTGCGAAAGCATGAAAGAAAATCATTTTATAAAAATGAATTCGCATTCAGACCAGTGCAAAATTGAGTTTCAGGACTGCAAATTCTATGATTGCACTTATTTTCTCTATGGCTTTAATTTTGATGATTATACCTGTTATGGAAATGTTTCTTTTTCAAAGTGCCGATTCTACAATTGCGAAAAACTTTTTATAGAAGATGTGCAAGACTGCCAAATTGAAGAATCTGCATTTTTCTTCAATCGTCCGCCGTATGAAAACAAAGGCAAAGAACATATTTTTCACTGTCAGAAACTACAGGTAAAGAAAACATCGTTTTCGTCTGATTCCTATCGTGGAATTTTTAATATTCAAGATTCTTTGGGAGTAGAAAACTGTTCTTTTGAAAATATAAGCAATAAAGAGAATATATGGTCTTTCGATTGCAATTGTATTCTTAAATTAAAAGACAGTCATTTTCTTAAATGTCGTGGAATCATAAACAATATTGGTGCAGAGTCAAAAATAGAAAACTGTATATTCACTGAATGTGCCAATATCATTTTCGGCACTTCGACTAGTACGATTTCTAACTGCACATTTAAGGACTGCACAACTCCTGTTATGAGTATGGAAGGACAGAGCAATATTTCATTTTGTATGTTTGAAGGAATTCAAGATAATTGCATAGAGGATGAAAATTCTTTTGTCTCAGATATGTTTGAAACCAATACGCAAAGAAATGTCCTAGGATTTTATCAAGGTACCATACAACTTGATGAAAAAAGTTTTTGTTCTCATACAGTTCAAAGGTGTATGTTTAAAGACTGTGTTATGAAAAAAGGATATTTAGTTGCTGTATTAGGATGTAAAGAACGCAGTCCTCGGGTAAAAATTGAAGGCTGCCAAGTTGTTAATTGTCATACCGATCGAACAGATAAAAGTTTTATAACAACTTCTTTTTGGTATTATAAAAGCGTAATGTCACATAAGCCAATTAAGATGGAAGCGGACATACAGATAAAAAATTGTCAGGGAATGTAATTTATGGAATCACTTTTTGGATACGATGCTACGTATTTCTTCATTATTTAAGGAGATAACCAATGCAAGAAACAATCATGATGAAACTATTTTGTATAGAGATAGGGCTGATGTCAATGCAAAAGTTGATACATGGATATATATGCCGAAAGCCACTGAGTCGAATAACGAAAAGGCTGTAGAATCGTTCTTACAATTATAGGACAAATGTCAACGCAAAAATTTATTCAATCAAATTGCGTTTATGATTGAATAAATATATACATAATTTTTCAGGTGCGACAGCCACTGTCGTTGTATGGGCGGTATAATAGCAGTATCTGCGGAACAACCGCACAGTGCAAGGGCATATGGGGGCATGAGTATGAATGAGTTGGACAGAAAACTTTTTGAGCGGGTAAACGGATATTTCGTCAATAGTGACAAGATGCGCGAACTTATTGCCGCAGGTGCAGACGTAAACGTAAAAGATGCAACCGGCGCAGACGTAAATGCTGTGGACAACAACGGTCGTACTGCGCTCATGCACTTGGTCTTTCCGAGCGCAGATACCGTGCAGGTACTTATCGGAGCCGGCGCGGATGTGAACATACGAGACAATGACGGTTACACTGCGCTCATATATTCCCTGTTTCACCATCCTGATGCAACTGTTGTTAAGCTGCTTATTGAAGCCGGAGCCGATGTGAATGCCCAGTCAAACAATGGGGAAACCGCGCTTTCAAGGCTGTTGGAAAGGTGCAATCTTGATGACGATGATGACACTAGCGCAGAAGAAATCATGCAGCTTCTCATTGATGCCGGAGCGGATGTGCGTGAAGCAGAACACGAAAATGAAGAGAAAAGAAACAGCGGGAAGGTCGATGTCCTACCAGAAGCAGAAATCGAAAGCATCCTTGCAGAAATTTCAGCTGAGGACAAGAATGAAAATTCTTTTACCGAAACGCCGCTTTCAATAGCACTATTTTATGGAAACGAAAGAGATGCCCGGCGGCTCATTGAAAAAGGCGCAGATATCGAAGAACGCGATGAGTTCGGAGAGACGATACTGATGAAAGCAATTGGCTCAATCGGTGGATGTGCTAACATCAATTTTATAAAAATGCTCATTGAAAAAGGTGCAAACCTTGAGGCAAGGGATAAGGATGGCGAGACGGTGCTGATGAAGGCTGTCAGCGACTTTCGTTTTGATCGTTCGACCGTTTCTAAGATAAAACTGCTCTTGGAAAAAGGAGCGGACGTAAACGCAAGGGACGACAATGGTGGTACACCCTTGATACATGCCGTGCGTAATTGGAACAGTGGCAAAAAAACCGACATCCCCGAACTCCTTATTGCCCACGGCGCGGACATTCACGCTACGGATAAAAACGGTATGAACGCGTTTTGGTGGGCGGTATGCAGGGGACACACAAATGCAGTGAACTTGCTCATTGAAAAAGGTGCGGACATTCATGCAAAGAACAAAGACGGGTGGACGGCAATCATGTATTCCGCCAGAGACGAAAACATCGCCGTTCTACAAAAACTGACAGAATGCGCTGTGGACATCAACGCCCAAAACGCTGACGGTCGTACTGCGCTTATGATTGCGGCAATGAACAATCAAAAAAATGCCGTAGCATTTCTTGTGCAATCCGGCGCAGATATTGAAGCGAAAGACAACCAGGGGCTTTCCGCATTCATGCACGCAGAAATAAACGAAGCAACAGAGGCAAAGGATATTCTTTTGCAGGCAGGCGCATCCACGGACGGAAAAAATACCCTTCAAGCGGCATCACTTTTGCTCTATGCGGCAAAGACCAATTCTTTTGAGAATGCCCTGCGCGCGCTAGAAAACGGTGCAAGCGTGAACACAGAAGACAAAGACGGAATGCCTGTACTGATGATTGCGGCAAGAAACAATGCAGTTTCCATCGCTCAGTTACTCATTAAACGCGGCGCAGATGTTAAAAAACGGTGGCAGGACACAACTGCGCTCATGCAAGCAAACCACAGCCCCGAAATCACAGAACTGCTCATCAAGGCAGGAGTTGATGTGAATGCACAGGACGATCGCGGAGAAACCGCCTTGATGTGGGCAACATATGCGGAGTCTGTCAGCGTCGTACGTCTGCTCGTCGAAGTTAGAGCAGACGTGAACGTAAAAAACAAAGATGGAAAAACTGCCTTGTTGAAGGCCGTATGGTGGGGTGCAAGCAGTGCAGGTGAAAACGATCTCGCAGAAATCATTAAAGTGCTTGCCGAATATGGTGCAAATGTGAATGACAGGGGAGAAGACGGAAACAGTGCGTTATTTCATGCTGTTTTTAATAGGCAAAAAGATATTATCAAAGCACTCATAGAATGCGGCGCAGACGTAAACGCCACGGATAAAGACGGCAAGACTGTGCTATGCAAGGCAATATACCGTCACTCGGAATACCCAGAAATTATTGAGTTACTCATCAATGCAGGGGCAGACGTGAACGCCGTAAGCCACAAAAATTCTTACAATGCAAAAACTCCACTCATGGAAGCTATCGGCACAAAAAACACGGAACTGGTAAAACTGCTCGTCAAAGCAGGAGCCGACGTAAACGCAACTGCTGGCGGCTTTCCATCATTTATCGACACACCACTGCGTACCGCACTGATTCATGTAGAAAGCCCCGAAATAGCGCGCATCCTCATTGATGCTGGAGCGGACGTAGAAGCCTCCGATAGTGATAGCAACGAAGAAACATTGCTCATGTACATGGCTAAATCGAAAGACAAAGAAGACATCATGGAAATGCTTATCAAGGCAGGTGCAAACGTAAACGCACGGAACAGCAGCAACGCCACCGCACTCATGTCTGTGCAATCGGCAAGAGCCGCAAAAATGTTTGTCGAGGCAGGTGCCGACGTAAACGCAGTAGACTATGAGGGAAAAACTGCGCTCATGCAGATAAAGGATGCGGATGTCGCCAAAGTGCTTATTGAAGCCGGAGCAGAACTGGAAGCGCGCGACGAGGACGGCATGACGGCTTTGCTATGGGCGGCATACAACGAATGTTATGATGTCGTAAAAATTCTCATTGATGCGGGCGCGGACATCAACGTCCGCACCAACAAAGGCAGAACCGCACTGATGCTGAATGCCACTTCATTTCTTCACCATTTCACACCAAAAGAAGAAAGTGTCTTCTTGTTACTCATTGAACGTGGCGTGGACATTAATGCCCGTGACTATGAAGGTAAAACTGCGCTTGACTTTGCGAAAGAACGGAGTTGTAAAAAAGATGCCGAGATACTCAGACAGCACGGAGCAAAGCGATCGCGACATTTTGCAGAAACGGAAGAAAACAACGGCGCGGAAAAAAAGCTCTGCCTTTCTTTCATCATTGAAGACGAAGACACCGAGACAGCAGAACGGCTCATTCAGGACGGCGCGGACGTGAACGAAAAGGATTCCGACGGCGACACTCCGCTTATAAAAGCGGCGGAAGCGGGAAACGAAAAAATTGTCCGCCTACTCATCAATGCCGGGGCAAAACTTGACGTGCAGAACAAACATGAATACACTGCCCTCCAAACCGCCGTGATATGCGGCAAAACTGAGGTCGCAAAGATTCTTGTCGAAGCTGGCGCGAATTTGGAGGTAAAAGATGGATGCAAACATACGGTAATTATGATAGCCGCAAGAGAAAATATGCCAGAAATGGTAAAAATCCTTGCGGAAGCAGGTGCCGACATCACGGTGAAAGACGACTATGGAAACACTTTGCTGTCAGAAGCATTGTCCTATGGCGGGCCGGAAAGTCTCCAAGCAGTCTTAGACTGTGGCGTAGACATAAACGAAAAAAACAAATACGGCGAGACAGCATTGATGCATACAGCAGGGGGAATGCTCGACAACGGCATGGGATTTGAAAAAGCGCAAGTTCTGATTAAAAATGGCGCAGACATTGAAGCACAGAACAACAACGGCGACACCCCGTTGCTTGTAGCCGTCCACCATCACTTTGAGCAAAACAAAGAACTCATCAAATTGCTCATCGAACATGGCGCAAATATGAATGCTAAAGACGAAAAAGGCAGAACCGCACTCCTATGTGCCGTGCATGAACATTACATACCGACAGTGCAGTTGCTTCTTGAACACGGCGCAGATATTGAAGCACGGGACGACAACGGCGATACCCCGTTGCTTGCCGCCGTCCGTATTCACCATTTTGAGCAGAACAAAGAACTCATTGAACTGCTCATCGAGCATGGTGCGGACATATATGCCACAGACGAAAATGGCAAGACCGCAATAGAAGTTGCCAAAGACGAGCATAATGAAGAAATTGCGATGCTACTCGAAAAATACGGCGCACAGATAGGCGGAGGACAGTAGTTTGATGGACGGCATAATGAATCTATATTATAATATGTGGAGATTATCATGAGTAAATTTTGCGACAATTGGATTGTATGCAGCAGGGAAGACTTGTCTGCGTATGCAGAGCGGAAGCTACCAAGGCAATACAAAAAGATTCTGGGCTGAACGTACTGTTCTTCTTGAACAACGTCCATGCAGAAAAACTACGAAACGGAGAGAGAATGTTCACCGTTTCACCACATTTTTCAAATCAGCAATGAAGATGTGAAAAATGTGGTGAAAAAATTTGAGAGGAGAAAATGAAAGATAAATTTGATTTTTGTAAAATCATCCTTATCGCAATTGGCAAAGTAAATAATTTTATACATTCCAAAAAAGTAGAATACATTGAACCAGAAGATAAAAAAGAAAGAATCCTTGCTTTGGTAGAAAATTATCGGACGATAAGCACAAATAGTTATTCATGGTTCTATACGTATAAAGATATTCCTGAAAAGCATAAAAAGAATTTACTGAAATTTGACAAAAATTTATACATTGGCGATTTTGTCTGTATTATTGATGACTCAATGTTTAATACATGCAAAGAGGGATTACTGTTCATGCTGTCTGGTGTTTATGAACATTGGGGACCGTTATCCGGTGCTCATTTTATCAAATATTCAGACATTGATACCATGGAAGTTGTAGGGAAGTGGTTGAGAGTTTATTTAAAAGAATGTTCCAAAAAATATGTGGATATCAGTGGATACGATGCAGATAGGTTAAAAGAACTTCTTATTAAAGTCATAGATATTGATAAATTATATGATACATCCTACACGAATGAATCTGAAACTGGACATACAAATGGGATATTCAATATAGGAAAAAGAGTTACTTATCAAAAAGGACAAATTAGTGGTTATAAACGTTGCTCACGAGAGTATGCAATAAAATTAAAAAGACAGGCAGATTTGTTTTTTGATTACTATGATAAACAAAAAAAGGGGTTGAATCAGAAAGAGAAGAACATAAATTGGCACTTGTTGATATAATATGTGAATTTGACAAAACAATAGATGATTACAAATTGTTGTTAAAAGAACATAAATCTACTGAACACAATAAACGGTTAAAAGATATGATTCAATATCGCGACAAGTTA
>CAMWTK010000017.1 GCA_947177175.1 uncultured Treponema sp. | reverse complement strand
ACCCGGAGACAGGGCTTTTGCTCGAGCTTGGCGCGGACGGAACTGTGTCCAGCCCTGAGAACGCCACCATCCAAGGCTCGTACAAAAAAGACGGCAGCCTTTCATTTTTCGGATTTTACGAAGAGAACGGGCAGACGTTCCAGCTTTCGGTGAAAGGCATGCTTTTGCGCTCGGATTCGGGCGACCGCGCGGGAAGCGAATTCGACGGTGAGTACCATGCGACCGACAGCGGCACGGGGCGAAGCCAAATCGTGACGGTAAGCGACGGGCTCTATATATGGAAGTATGCGGACGCGCAGGATGGGGATTTTGATCCGTGGCCGACTGTCGTGCTTCCGGACGGAACGTTCAGGAGCGGATTCGAGCTTACGACTCATGCTTCCCTGGGAAATTTTTCCGAACAGACTTTTTTCACGAAAAATATGACCGAAGGAAAACTCCGGGACGGCGGCGGAATCCGAATCAGGACAATCACCGTGACAAACGGAACTGGCGTGGCAGGAGAGCAGACACCGATTACATACGAGGGCGTTCGCGCGGTTTCGGAAGCCAGAATTTCCTCGGCGGAAAAAATCCGCTCGGCACTTTCAGGGGCGGGGAACAGGAAGAGTTCCGCCGCGCGCGCTTTTAAAGAAGTGCCTGCGCCGGAATGGTACAGCGAGCGGCTTTTTGTGGAGGAAGGAAAGTTCGTTTCCTGCGGAATGAAGCAGGGCGGGGACAAAGAGACTGCGCTCAAAATTGCGGAAAGCATCGCGCTCGGAAAAATAGCCTCGTATCGCGCGCTCGCCGTGTCGTCCGAGACGACGGGGAAAACAAAGGCGACTAAAACTTCGAATGAACGCCGCCTGTATGAAACTGTCAGCACCGTTGCGCAGCAGCAGATTCCGTACAAAGTGACTGCGAGTTTCTACAACGAAGAACACAAGACCGCGTTCGTGCAAATTGAAGGCGGTGTTCTTTAAATTGTCTTGAAAATGACAGACGGTTTCCTGTTACATTGCGAGGCGGGGGAAGTCCGCTTGAAACTTCGCACAGCCGTGCTCGTTGCGAAAGCCCCTCGCTCCAGCACAAGCGGATATGTCAACGCGACAGTTTGCTTTGCAAACTGTCAGTTAAAAAACAGCAACGCTGTTTTTTAAACACCCCCTCTGCGGGGAACGTTGCTTTTGGAAAGGGCATTTGCGTCCGCCCGCAACGCCCCGGGAAGATTTTTTCCCGGCGTGTAAAAAACAAACCGCCCCGGCACATTGCGATGCGCTGGGGCGGCAGACGGACGCTGTTTGAGCAACGTCCGTGTAGTCATGCACAAAACCTAAAACTTATTTGTACGCAATCTTGAGGCTGAACAGATAGCCGCCGTCGGCTTTTGGTCCGAGCATATAAGTTCCTGCCGGAACATCTGCAAATGTAAGCGTTGCCGGTTTCGTGTTTTGTGAAAGGTTGTCGCTTTTGAGTTCTGCCGCGGCGACGGCTGGCGTTCCTGTGCTATCAACATCGGATGCTCCGTCCATTCCTTTCAGTATCCATTGATTGGTGCTTTTTCCTTGCTTTGACAGTGCCGTAATGGTAATTGTTGCGGCGGCTGAAATTTTTACTTGTAAGCCGTATTCTGCATTTGCACTAACATTCGCTCCGCCCCCAGTCATTTTGATGAATGGCGGTGTGCCGTTAGCAAATCCTTGGATTGACTTATTTGTTGCGACCGCCCAAATCTTTGTGACAGTGGTATCAAAGTCCTTGGAGCTTTCTTTTACATTTCCTAATGCTGTTAGGTTTTCAATGTTCAGAGTGTAGTTTTCTGTTTGTGACGGTGGGGTGCTTCCCTCAGCTGCGACAGTGACCGTAACATCTGCGGTCGCTACCGTGTCGCCTACTGTCGCAGTCACCGTGATTGTCGCCGTGCCTTCCGCAACCGGCGTGACGTTCGCCTTTGACGGGTCGTCGGAATCCGCGGCGACCGTCGCGACGGATTCATCGCTGGAAGACCAAGCGTCTCCCCCATCTTCACCGTCTTCTCTCCGGTGATTTCCACGCTCGGATCATCCCCATCATCGCCACACGCGGGGAACACCGCGAGCATGAACGCCGACGCTGCCGCGAGCAGCGCGATTCTTGAAAGTTTTTTCATCATTTCCGTTCCTCCTAGGAAAAATGTTGTGATGTTTATATCATACTATACAATGATGAGAAAATACTATTTTTTTATAGTTATCCGACCACTTTGCGCGCGTTTTTGACGGGATTCCGTCCGTCGCGGGCGGCGCGACTGTTTCTTCCCGCTTGGAGACGGACGGGCTGTCCCGGAGAACGGGGGCTGCTGCCGCCTGTAGCGCGTCAGCCCGTCGTGTGGACATGCCATTCGGGCAAGTCCGCAGGAAATCTGCCTGATATGAGAAAAAACGGGGCGAGAAACATGATTTTCTGCAAAATATGGCACGGGATGAGGTAGATTCTGCTAAAAAACTGCTTGGTATAAGAATTATCCAGATGAAAAATGATATTTTTTGCTCGATATGGAAATGAATCACGTCATTTTTTGAAAAAACGTGCGTGACATGAGAAAAAACACGATAAAAAATGATACTTCATGCTTGTTATGAGAAATAATCAAGTCATTTTTTCTATAACCGTGCTGGATATAAGAATGCTCAAGATGAAAATATGATTTTCCTGTTTGATATGGAAATATATTGTGCTATTCCTATAATTTTTAGTGTCTGATGTAAGAAAAAACAGGACAGAATACGTCATATATTGCTTGATATAAGATAAAACAATGCTGATTTCATCATTTCAGTGTCCGATATGGCAATGTCCGTGATGAAATAGGGAGTTTTCTGCTTAATGGAGCAAACAGACACAGCATAGTTGTTATGGAAAAGGGCGGAGCGGAGTTTTGGGGCGTTGCGGGGCAGGAGGGAACGCTGTTTTTTACAAGAACAGCGTTCCCCGCAGAAAGGGGGCGGGCGCAACGAAGTGCGCCCGAGGGGAAAGGCTTTTCCCCTTCCCTATTTACCCGAAAATCGGGCGGACGTTGATGACGTTTTCGACGGCTGCCAGTTTGCGCAGGGTTTCTTCGGGGACGGAGCCGTCCACGTCGATGAGCGCGTAGGCGAAGTCGCCGCGGTTTTGGTCAAGCATTCCGGCGATGTTCAGTTTTGCGTCGCCGAGGATCGTGGTGAAGTTCGCGATCATGCCGGGAACGTTCTTGTGGCTGATGCACAGGCGCGTTCCTTTGGCGGGTACGGGGTTGTCGGTGACGCATTTGGGGAAGTTGACGGAGTTGACGACGATTCCTTTTTCGAGGAAGTCGCGCAGTTCCTTGACGGCCATAATCGCGCAGTTGTCTTCGGCTTCGGGGGTGGATGCGCCCAAATGCGGGAAGCAGATGACTTTTTCGTTCTTGAGCAGGTCTTCGTCGGCAAAATCGGTGATGAGCGCGGCGACTTTTCCGCTGTTGAGCGCGTCGAGGATGTCGGCGTTGTTCACCAGTCCGCCGCGCGCCACGTTGATGATGCGCACGCCGTCTTTCATCGTCTTGATTGAGGCGGCGTTGATCATGCCCTTGGTGTCGTCGGTCTGCGGGACGTGCACGGTGATGTAGTCGGACTTGGCGAATACGGCGTCGAGCGTCTCCGCGTGGATGACGTTGCGGTTCAGGCTCCATGCCGCCGCCACCGACAGGAACGGGTCGTAGCCGATGACGTTCATGCCCAGCTCAATGGCGGCGTTCGCGACCAGCGCGCCGATTGCGCCCAGCCCGATGACTCCGAGCGTCTTGCCCTTGATTTCCGGGCCGACGAACTGGCTCTTGCCTTTTTCTGCGAGCGCGGGGATTTCCGCGCCTTTTCCCGCAAGGCTGCCGACCCAGGCGTTCGCCGCCACGACCGGGCGGCTGGACAGCAGCAGCGACAGGATGACCAGCTCCTTGACGGCGTTCGCGTTCGCGCCCGGCGTGTTGAACACGACGATGCCTTTTTGGGTCATGTCGGCAATGGGGATGTTGTTCACGCCCGCGCCCGCGCGCGCGACTGCCTTTACTGTCTGCGAGAGTGCCATGTCGTGCATTTCCTGCGAGCGCACCAAAATCGCGTCCGGGTCAAGGATGCTTGAGGCGACTTCGTAGTGTTCGCGCGGGAAATTGTCCAGTCCGATCGCGCTGATTTTGTTCAGTGTCTGAATTTTATACATCATTTGTGTTCCTCCGCGAATTGTTGCATGAATGTGACCAGGGCTTTTACGCCGTCAAGCGGCATGGCGTTGTAGATGGACGCGCGCATGCCGCCGACGAGGCGGTGTCCTTTGAGGTTCACCAGTCCGGCGGCTTCGGCGTTCTTGACGAACGCGCTGTTGATTTCCTTTTCTTTTGCGAGGCTCGCGTCGTCCGTCGCGCCGGTGGAATATTTGGTCAGGAACGGCACGTTCATCAGCGAGCGGCTGCCTTTTTCTGCGGTCGCGTGGTAGAAATCGGAATGGTCAAGGAAATCGTACAGGTAGTCTGCCTTTTCCTTGTTGCGCTTGAGCATGCCTTCCGCCCCGCCGTTCCGTTCGATCCAGTGGAGCACTTTTCCGAGCACGTAAATCGTGTAGCACGGCGGCGTGTTGTACATCGAGCCGTTGTCCGCGTGTGTCTTGTAGGCGAGCATGGTCGGCGTTCCCGGCAGGCACTGCTCCGGATCGGGGATGAGGTCTTCGCGCACGATGACCAGCGTCACGCCTGCCGGGGCGAGGTTTTTCTGCGCGCCCGCGAACAGCAGCCCGAATTTCGACACGTCAAGCGGCTCGCTCAGTACGCAGGACGAAATGTCCGCGACCAGCGGGATAGTGCCCGTGTCGGGAATGTACTCGTAATGCGTTCCCATGATCGTGTTGTTGAGGCAGATGTACACATAGTCGTAATCGCCCGTCACGGTCTCCACGCGCGGAATGTACGAATACTGCTTGTCCTTGCTTGACGCGATGACATCCACCGCAACGCCCAGTTTCTTTGCTTCGGCGGCGGCTTTTTTTGCCCACACGCCCGTTTCGATATAGGCGGCTTTTTTGTGCCTAATGCCCAGGTTCTGCGCGACCATGGCGAACTGCGTTGACCCGCCGCCCTGCACGAACAGCACTTTGTAGTTGTCCGGCACGTGCATCAGCTTGCGTACCATCGCCTCCGCGTCCGCGATGATCGGCTCGTATGCGGCGGAGCGGTGGCTCATTTCCATGACGGACTGTCCCGTTCCGTTGCAGTCCAGCATTTCCGCCGCGCATTCGCGCAGCACTTCTTCCGGCAGGCAGCTCGGTCCTGCGCTGAAATTATACACACGACTCATTGGTTTCTCCTTCTTGTCGTTTTTATGATGCGTCACGGGGAATGCGGCTGTTTGCCGTTCCGCGTGATTCGTTTTCGGTTCGTGCCAGCAGATGCGTGAGCAGCAGGGCAGGCGCGGCATATTCCACGGCGATGCTGTCGTCGAGCGAAAGCACGGTTCCCGTGTAATTGGCGATGCCGCGGATGCCGCACCGTGCGAGCCGTTCCGCCGTTTCCTGCGCGCTCGCGTCGGGAACGGCGAGGATTGCGTACTCAATCTGCATACGCCGGATGACGGATTCCAGCTGGCTTGACGGATACAGCGGGAACGTGGAGCGCAGGACTTCCGTGCGATTCACGCTCGCGTCGAATCCCGCCACGATTTTGAACGGCGAGCGGTCAAAAAGCCGGTTTTCCAAAAGCGCCGTCCCCAGCCGACCCAGCCCGACGATGCAGCACGGTTTCTGCCCGTCCGTAATGTTGAGCGCGCGGGCGATTGCCGTCCGCAGGTCGTCCAGGCGGTAGCCGTTCGACGCGCCTGAGCAGCCTACCTGCGAAATATCGCGCCGGATGAGCGGTTGCGACCAGCCCGTCAGCCGCGCAATCGTGACCGAAGTGATTTTTTCTGTGTCCTGTTGCGCCAGAAGCTGGGCAAGGATTACCAGCCGTTTGCGCGTCGGTTCAGGAATCTGTTTCATCGCCGCCGTTTTTCCGTTACTGTGATTTTTGTAACGAAAATGTGCGGTCATTGTAGCAAGTTGCGCGGGCGTCGGTCAATCAAAACGGGGCGAAAATTCGGTTTTTGGCGCGAAAAAGCAAGGCTATGGCTGAAAAATCGGATTTTCTGTGAAAAAGATAACGATAAATCGCGTACCGAAAACGGCGTGTGCAATCAGAGCGAGAGCGTGCCGAGGACGGTGGTTTCGCCGTCGGCGGAAGACGGGGCGGGGCGAGTTGCCTGCGCGGCGTTGCCGGTCGTTTGGCGCAGTTGTTCTTGCCGCTCGCGCAGGCGTTCGCGCAGTTTTTCGTAGTTTGTCTGCGGCTTTGCTTCGTCCGCGCTGTGCGTCGTTTTTGCGGCGGCGGTTTTTTCGTCCCCGGATTTTTTGGCGGCGCGTTTTTTCGGCGCGATCATAAAGCCGAACAGCGATCCGCACAGGCCGCCGACAATGTGCGCGACGGTCGCGACGTTTGCCGCCTTTGCGCCGCCGCCCAGTTCGCGCCCCAGATAAATGGCGATGATAAAAATGAAAGAAATGGGGATTTCGCCCTTTTCAATCGTAGAAAGCGAGGCGAGCACGATGAGCATGAACACGATTCCGCTTGCGCCGAGCAGTCCGGCGGGAATCAGGCAGGCATTGATGACCCCCGTCACGAGCGCGGTCGCCGTCATCATCAGCGCGAGCATGGGCGAGCCGTAGCGTTCTTCCATGAGCGGACCGAGCAGCAGGATGAACGCGAGGTTTCCCAATAGATGATTCCAGTCCGCGTGTCCGAACACGTGCGTGAGCAGGCGCAAAAAATTGAGCGGGTTGTGGTAGTCGAACGGCGCGCCGGGCGCGGTGAACAGCGCGGGTATCAGCTGATGCTGCAACAGCGAATCCGTCAGCAGGACGAGCGCGCAGAACAATGCGAACGTGAGAGTGACGGGCGCGTTGTAGGTGATGTGCCAGCGTTTTTTCATGGTGCGGCGGTTATGCGTCAACGGCAATCATGTTGCCCGTCGTGACGGCGGTGTTTTCCGCATAAATGCTGCGCCGGCCGCGGTACGGACTGTGCTGCATCAGCGTGTCCAGCTGCGAGCGGATTTGTTTGATATGCGCGCGCAGCAGCTCGCGGTTCTTTTCGTTTTGGGTGAGCACTTGCCGCCGGATGCGTTCCAGATCGTCCTGCATCTGCTCGATGTTCGCGTTGTCTGCCGCCGGAATGTCGCCCGCAATCGTCTGGTACAACGACTGCATCGGCACGATGACTTTTTGCAGCCCCGTGATATGTTCCAGAATCTGCGTTTCCAGTTCGGTGTGGGCGAGCATACCGTCGCCGTCTTCTTCCGCAATGGTGTCCTGCTGCTGTTCCAGCACGTGCAGGTACTCGCGGAATTTGTTCCGCTGTTTTTCAAGCAGGCTTCTGAATCGCTGCAAAATCGCCACGCGCTCGTCAAGTTCTTGCTGTGTCAGCGTCTGTTCCATATTTTCGCTCCTAGCCCGTGATGTTCAGTGCCGGGCGGGCAGTCACTGCGGCGGCGTTTGCCGTGTTGTTCGCCGCCGTCTCCCATGCCTCCGCAAGCTGGCTCAGCATCGTGTGCACAAAATCAATCTTGCTTTTGTCCTTGTTGATGTTTGCTTCCATAAGTTCGCGGTTGAAATACACATACAGCGACATCAGGTTCTGCGCGATCTGCCCGCCTTTTTCCATGTCGAGCGAGGTCTGCAATTCCCCGATGATTTCCTGCGCCTTCATGATATGGTTGCCGAATTTTTCGATTTCATGCGCGGGGACTTTGCCCGCCACGAGGTCAAAGCATTTTTCTGCGGCGGTCAGCTGCTTGATCGCGCCTTCGTACAGCATGACGACCAGTTTTCCCTGGCTTGCCGTTTTGACTGCCGTGTGCTGATATGCCGAATAGGCATGTTGAAACCCCATGTAATACCTCCGTGTGCGCTGGTCGGTTCTCCATTCAGATTTTCGGAATCCGGCAAAAAATCTTAACGAAAAAGCGCGGATTTTATCGACTATTTGCGGGAAATTTCGTATACTGAAAAAGTATCATTTTTTGCCCGTGAAGGACCGTATGAGCGAAGAGAACAACGACAAAGAACCGAAGAAAAAAGACGACCACGATCCGTACAGCTTTTTCAGGCTTTCGACCGACCCCGACGACAAGAAAAGGGGCGACAAGCCCCCGCGGTTTCCGTTTTGGGGCGTGATGCTCATCATCGTGGCGGGGCTTGCGTTCGTCAATATGTTTCTGGTGCAGAAACCCGACGTGCTGATTGATTTTTCGGCGTTCCGCCAGATGATAGAGGACGGGCAGATTGTCAAAGTGGAGATGACCGACACTGTGTTCATCGGCTACGGACCTGAAATCGAAACGCCGCCGGCGGCGCAGGATTCGTCGCCGCTCAGCCTGTTTGCCCTTGCGCGCGCGCGCCAGGACGAGCCGGTGCGGCAGGTCTACAAGACGACGGGAATCATGCTGTCGTCGTTCATTCAGCTTTTGGACGAAAAAGGCATCGACTATAAATTCGTTCCCAAGCAGAACGGCTATTTCGTGAACATTCTGCTGAATTTCATCGTTCCGTTTGGCATTATTTTCTTGATGTACGTGCTTCTGTTCCGTCGGATGGGCGGCGGCATCGGCGGGGGCATGGGGTCGATTTTTGGCGGCGGCGGCGCGCGGAACAAGGCCGTTGACGAAGGCAAGGTAAAGACTCGTTTTGCCGACGTTGCCGGCGTGGACGAGGCGAAAGAAGAGCTGGTCGAAGTCGTGGACTTTTTGAAGCAGCCGAAAAAATACACTGACATCGGCGGAAAAATTCCCAAGGGCGTGTTGCTCGTCGGACCGCCGGGAACGGGAAAGACGTTGCTTGCGCGCGCGGTTGCGGGCGAGGCGGGCGTTCCGTTCTTCAGGATCAGCGGATCGGACTTTGTGGAAGTGTTTGTGGGCGTGGGCGCGAGCCGGGTGCGCGATTTGTTCAAGCAGGCGCGCGAGAAAGCCCCGTGCATCATTTTTATTGATGAAATCGACGCAATCGGCAAGAGCCGCGTGAACAGCCTGTCAAGCAACGACGAGCGCGAGCAGACGCTGAACCAGTTGCTCGTGGAGATGGACGGCTTTGACAACGAAAAAGGGCTGATTATCCTTGCGGCGACGAACCGCGCGGACATTCTTGACCCTGCGCTGTTGCGTCCCGGTCGTTTTGACCGGCAAGTGCCCGTTGAGCGTCCCGACGTGAAAGGTCGCGAGGAGATTCTGAGAATCCACGCGAAGAACGTCAAGCTGGGCGACGATGTGGACTTCAATTCGCTTGCCCATGGCACGACGGGCTTTGCGGGCGCGGATCTGGCGAACGTGGTGAACGAGGCGGCGTTGCTTGCGGTGCGGAACGGCCGTGCCAAAGTGAGCATGCTCGACTTTAACGAGGCGATTGACAAAGTAAGTATCGGTCTGAAGAAAAAGACGCGCAAAGAAAATGAAAAGGAAATGCGGCTCGTTGCGGTGCATGAGACAGGACACGCGCTTGTCGCCGCATTCACGCCGGGGCATACGCCGGTCAACAAGATTACCGTCGTGCCGCGTTCGCACGGTGTGGGCGGATTCACGCAGTTCCGCGAGGAAGAAGAAAAGCATTTCCAGACGCGCACGGACATGATAGGCGAAGTGGACGATCTGATGGGCGGTCGTGCGGCAGAAGAAGTGATGCTGGGCGATATTTCCACCGGCGCGTCAAATGACATCGCGCGCGCCACGGACATCGTAAAGAGCATGATTACCGATTACGGCATGAGCGAAAAATTCAAGAACATGACGCTTGGCCGCGGCGTACTTGGCAACCGGGGCGGCGAGCCGAACCTTATCCGCGAGTACAGCGAGGAGTCGCAGCGGTTTATTGACGAGGAAATCGCGCGAATCATCAGCGAGCGGTACACCGCCGTGTTCGGTATGCTCACGGAAAAGAAAGCGTTGCTTGAGCGCATTTCCACGCGGCTCATCGAAATTGAGACGTTGGAGGGCAAGGAATTCTATCAGATTCTTGCCGACGCGGGATTCCCGCAGGCGACGGCGGAAAAACCTGCCGCCGAAAATGCCGGAACGCCGGGCGATGCGCAGGGCGCGGACGGTGCGTAAAACGGTATGCGTTGCATATTCGTGCAAGATAAATTATCATACAAGGACACGTTGAGGGCTTTATAATGAAGAGACGATGCGCCGTGTGCGCGCTTGCTTTTTTTTCTCTTGCGTTGGCAAACGCGCAGTCCATTCTGACTGCCGCCGCTTTTTTTCAGACGGTCTCCGCAGAGTACGGCAAAATCCAGGATTACGAGGCGACCGCCGACATTAAGGCGGGGCGGCAGAATATGGAAGGCAAGATTTCTTTCAAGCGTCCTGATTTGCTCCGCATCGATTTTTCAAATCCCGAAAACCAGGTGATTACGTACAGCGGCGACACGCTCACTATTTATCTGCCCGGCTCGGATGCTGTCTTGCAGCAGGTGGTGGAAAAATCGTCCGCGACGGGCGGCGCGAATTTGGCGACCCCGCAGGGGCTTTCGCTGATGAGCCGCTATTATGCCGTGGCATACGAAGTCGGCCCGGAAGCCGTTCCGCTGGACGAAAACAGCGACGAAATGGTGGTCAAGCTGGTACTGAGCCGCCGCAATACGAGCGAGGCGTTTCGCTTTATCCGGGTGGCGATTCTGCCCGACTCAAAGCTTATCCGCAGGATAGAAGCGGTTACGCCGCAGGGCGAGACGTTCAGCTTCAATTTTACGAACTATGTCATCAATTCGGGGATTTCTGACCAGCGTTTTATCTATGACCCGCCGTCGTCCGCGAACTATTACAACAATTTTCTCTTTTCGGAGTAGGCAGACATGGAAAGTTATGGCGCACTGCTAAAAGAGGCTCGCCTTGCGAGAGGGCTTGACTTTGAGACGATTTCGCGGGAGACGACGATTGCCCGCCGGTATTTGGAGGCGTTGGAGGAAGAGGCGACGGATATGTTCCCGGGCGAGGCGTATCTGGTTGGCTTTCTGCGCAATTACGCCGAATACCTCGGCCTTGACAAGGAGAAACTGAACAACCTGTACCGCGCGAAGACGTTGCAGGAATCTCCCATTCCCGAAGGGCTGATTGCCAAGCAGCGTCCGCGCTGGATTATTCCGACGGTTGTCATCGGCATTATCGTGTTTGTGGGCGCGACGGTATTCCTTTCGATTTTCTTCTACCGCCGCTACATGAACGACCCCGAACGCGAGCTTGCGCTGCGGAATCAGGCGGAGAACGCAAAATATGAGCTGGGCGACCATCCGCTTGCGCAGCGTCTGTACAAAGGCGATCAGCTTGTTTTGGGAACGGCGGGCGGAAACGTCATTTTGACCGTGGCAAAAACATCCGAAGGCACGTTCGGGATTGAGACGCCAATCGGCATTCAGTACGTCGATTTGTCGGAAGAGCTTGAGATCGACGTGGACGGCGATGCCGTGCCGGAAATGATTGTGTACGTGTCGGATGTCTCCGCGAATGAGACCGAGCGCGGCGCGGAAGTGCGCATCATGCTCAAGAACGATTCGGGGTCGGCGGTGGCGGCGACTAAAGAAAGCGACATTCTGAACGCCGAGTCGCTGCCGCAGAATCAGAACCGCACCGTCGTGTTTGAGGACAACCGTCCGTATCCGTTTACGCTCAACGTTACGTTCCGCGCTGGCTGCGTGTTCCGTTTCCGCCCCGACCGCAAGGACACGACCGAAGATTATTTTGCGAGCGGCGATGTCGTGAACGTGACCGCGAGCAACATGATGCGCGTGTGGGCATCCAACGGCAACTTGGCAAAAATGCAGATTATCGCCGACGGCAAGACGTATGATTTGGGCGTGTCAAAGGCGGGCGAAGTCATTGCGCAGGACATTCGGTGGATAAAAGACACGGACGGCAAATACAAAGTGGTTATCATACCGCTTGACTAACGGTGTCGTCATGGCGCAGGAACAACGGACATTTTTTATCGATCAGCACGGGTGCGCAAAAAATCAGGTGGACGGGGAGTTGATGGTTTCCCTGCTCCGCAAGAAAGGCTACGCGCCGGTGTTTTCTGCGGACAAGGCGGACTTGATTATCGTCAATTCGTGCGGCTTTATTGAAAGCGCAAAGACCGAAAGCCTGAACGCCGTGCTTGCCGCGCGCGAACGCTACCCGAATGCAAAAATCCTGCTGGCAGGCTGCCTTGCCGAACGCTACGCCGCTGAGCTGTCGGAACAGCTTCCTGAGGCGGACGGCATTTTTGGCAACGGTGACCTTGCGCAGTTGGAAAAACTGATTGAGCCGCTTATGGCAGGCGCGCACCCGGTGCTTGTTCCCGCGCAGCGCGGCGTGTGCGGCGGAGACCGCGATTTGTTGCTGTCGTTTGCGGGCGCGGCATACGTAAAGATTACCGAAGGCTGCAACAACCGCTGCTCGTTCTGCGCGATTCCGATTATCCGCGGGCAGTTGCGCAGCCGCCCTGCCGCCGACATCGTGGCAGAAATTGCGTCGCTTGTCGCCAAAGGCGTATACGAAATCAACCTGATCGGGCAGGATTTGGCGGCATACGGCACGGGCGCGGACGACAACGTGTTCGGTCAGGGGCGCACGTGTTTGCCCAAAGGAACGCCGGGCGCGGTCGATTCGCCGGACGATACTGCGGACTCGCCGCGCGAAAGTGGTTTGTGCTCGCTGCTCAAAGCGATTTCCGCCATGAACGGCACGTTCCGCGTGCGCCTGCTGTATATCCACCCCGACCATTTTAATCCCGACATTCTGCCGGTCATCAAACAGGACGACCGTTTGCTTCCGTATTTTGACATTCCGTTCCAGAGCGGCGACGACGCGACTATCCGTGCGATGAACCGCGTCGGCTCGGCGGTGGCGTACAAAAACCTCGTCGCGCAGATTCGCTCGTACTTTCCCGACGCGGCAATCCGCACGACGTTCCTGACGGGCTTTCCCGGTGAGACGGACGAGGCGGCACAGCGGACGCAGGATTTTTTGCGCGCCATAGAAGCGGACTGGAGCGGGTGCTTTCCCTACAGCAAGGAAGACGGCACACCTGCCGCCGCGTTCAGACCGCCCGTTCCCAAAAAAACTGCCCGCGCCCGTGCGAACGCACTTGCTGCCATACAGGCGGAGCTGACGCGGGAACGGCTTGCGCGGCGCACGGGCAAAATATACGACGTACTTGTGGAAGAAGTGCTCGTGCCGCCCGCCGGGCATGACGACGAAGGGCTTGCCATCGGACGCGCCTGGTTTCAGGCACCGGACGTTGACGGCAGCGTGGTCATTCGGTACGACCGCAGCGACAAGGCGGCGGTCGCTGCCGTGCAGAGCGGCCGATTGGTGCGGGTGCGCGTCGTTTCGAGCGGCGACGTTGATTTGAACGGCGATTTTGTTGCCGACAGCCCGCTGAACGCGACGATTGCCGCGCCGGCGCTTCTGTTCGCGGAAGATTTGACGCGCGGGTAGGGGATTTGCCTATGGCGACAGACGACGACATTCTTTCGGCACTGCGCAAGACATATACGCCGCAGGCAGGCACGGAATCGGTTTCCGAGCGGGCGAAATCGTATCTTTCGGTACTGAACCCGGAGCAGTATGCGGCGGTGGTGCATGAGGGCGGCGCGCTGCTGATTCTGGCTGGCGCGGGAAGCGGAAAGACCCGCGTGATTACCACCAAAATCGCATATTTGATTGGCGAGCGGCAGGTTGACCCGCGCGCAATCCTTGCCGTCACGTTTACCAAAAAAGCCGCCAAAGAAATGCAGGAGCGCGCCGTGCAGCTTGAGCCGCGCGCCGAAAAAGCGCATATCCGCACGTTCCATTCGTTCGGGGCGTGGTTTCTGCGGCTTCATGCCGAGGCTGCCGCGCTCGCCCCCAATTTTACCGTGTACGATGACGACGACATGGCGACGCTCGTCGCTAAGGCAGTGCCGGGGCTGACCAAGCAGCAGGCAAACCGGTACGCGCACAAAATCGCGCTCGCAAAAGACTACTGCCTGCTCCCCGACAATCCCGCGCTTGCCGACATCGACACCGACCCGCAGTTTCCGGCGGTGTACACCCAGTACCAGAAACGCCTGCGCGAGACGGGCAACGCCGACTTTGGCGACCTGATTCTGCTGCCCCTGCTCGTGCTTCAGCAGGACGAACGCCTCCGCCGTCAGGTGCATCAGCGGTTCAGGATTATCATGGTGGACGAATACCAGGACACGAACGTGGCGCAGTTCCGGCTGTTGCAGGTGCTCAGCGGCGTGCAGGAAGGCAGCGGCACGTATGTGTGCGTGGT
The DNA here is from genome assembly GCA_947177175.1 of uncultured Treponema sp. Taxonomy (GTDB): domain Bacteria; phylum Spirochaetota; class Spirochaetia; order Treponematales; family Treponemataceae; genus Treponema_D. The sequence goes on along the minus strand of CAMWTK010000017.1, from coordinate 26,137 downwards.
GGGCGACGACGACCAGTCGATTTACAAATTCCGTGGCGCGGAAATCAAGAACATCCTCAACTTCCAGAAAGAGTTTTCGGGTACGACGGTGGTTCGTCTGGAGCGCAACTACCGTTCCAGGGCGGAAATCCTGCGGATTGCGGACAACGTGGTCAGGCACAACGCCGGTCGTTTGGGAAAGACGCTCGTTGCGGAGCGCGGCGCGGGAAAAACGCCGGTGCTCGCGTTCCTGCCGAATCAGGACGAGGAGACGCAGTTCTGCGCCGACCTCATCGAGCTGACGCACGAAAAAGGCGTGCCGTACATGGACTGGGCGATTCTGTACCGCACGAACGCGCAGTCGCTCGGCTTTGAGAGCGAATTCCTGCACCGCAAGATACCGTATACCGTGGTCGGCTCGCTCAAATTCTACGAGCGCGAGGAGATAAAGGACATCCTCGCCCTGCTCGCGCTCATCGCCAACCCGCGCGACGAAATTGCGTTCCGGCGCGTGGTGAACAAACCCGCGCGCGGCGTGGGCGAGACGACGCAGGACAACATCGTCCGTGCGGCGCGCGAAACGCTGGCGGACGGCGCGGGCGCGGACGCATACGACCTGCGCGAGACGAGCCGGCGGCTCGCGCCGAGCCTGAGCAAGAAGGCGCGCGAGGGGCTGACGCAGTTCGTGGCGGTTTTGGACGCATGCGCCGAAAAACTTGCCGCACCCGCCGCGCCGGTGCAAGCGGGCGACAAACTTTCCGCGCTCGTGGAGCTGGCGGCGGAGCAGTCGGGCTTGCTCGACTACCACGAGAGCAAGGACGAAGTGGCGGGCACGCAGAAAGTGGCGAACGTGCAGGAGCTTGCCAACAGCGCGTCGCTCTACCCGTGCACGACCGCCGGGCTGCTGGAGTTTCTGGACGCCATCGAGCTTGACCGCACGCTCGCAAGCGATGCCGCTGACACGCCCGACAGCGTGACGCTCATCACGTTGCACAACACCAAGGGACTGGAATTCCCCCGCGTCATTATGACGGGCATGGAGCGCGGGCTGTTCCCCCGTGCGGAAAAAGCGGGCGAAGAACTGGAAGAGGAACGCCGCCTGTGCTATGTGGGCGTGACCCGCGCCAAGGACGAACTGTACCTGACGAGCTGCGCCATGCGCCGCATGTACGCGCGCACGGAATACATGCAGGCAAGCCCGTTCCTGCTGGAAATGGGGCAGGAGAACCTCAAGGTCATCGGGCACCGCCCCTACGGATTCCGGCAGGACGAAGACGCGGACGCGACGGCACTGCACGGCGGCGACTTCGGCGCGAACGGGCTTTCCCACCCCGACTTTGATGACGACCCGATCGCAAAGACCTTCTGCCCGGGCGCGACCGTGCGCCATGACGACTACGGCGACGGCGTGATCATTGCGGGTGGCCGGGGCGACGGGGGCGAATACCTGATTACCGTGCAGTTTGCCCACGGCGCGCGCAAACGCTTTATCCCCAAGTACCAGCAGCACTCGCTCTTTGTGGTCAAGGACTGACCGCTTCGCCGCCGTCCGCCGCCGTGGGCGCGCGCTTCTTTATGCGCTTTGCCACCGTCTCATTCATGCGGGCAATCTCCGCCGCCACGCTCCGCGCGAACGCCGCGCAGTCCGCGTCCTCCGCAATCACCATCGCGTCCAGGTAGGGAATGAGCTTGTCGTTGATGAGCGACACGATCGGCTTGTTGAAGCTGGAGGCGGTCGCCCCCTTGTTCGCCGCGGCCGCCATGTAGGCATCGCGCGCCGCCGTGAACGCGTCCTGCCGCTCGCGTACCTGCGCGAGCGATTCCGCCACGCCCTCCAGCGCGGCGATGTTGTCCGCAAGGCCGTCCGCCGCAAAGTCCTCAAGCAGGCTTTCGGTGAGGGACGACTCGCTCGTGTAGTTGGCCGCCGTGATGCCCGCCTTGGCATATTTGTCGTACACCGCCTTGAGCGGCACGGCATGCGCCTGCTTTTCCGCGATCGGGAACACGGCGTAGGCGGCAAGGATCGTGCCGAGCGTCCGGATTGCCTCGTCGCGCGCGCCGTCCGCCGCCTTGAGCGTGGACACCGCCTTGTCCTGCATGGTTGCCGTCGTTATCTGCTGCGAGAGCGTCTCAAGCCGCGCCATGGTCGCCGCAAGGAACGGGTCCTTCTGCGCCCCCGCGTCCGCCCTGAACAGCCGCACGATCGTGTCCGAAACCCCGTCGGCCTCGGCGTTGCGGAGTTGGTTTCTCAGTTTTTTCATAGACGCTCCTTTGTCGTTGTCAGTCTGCCTCAACTATACTGCAAATACTACGGAAAGAAAAGGAAAAAGAGCCGATTTTCGTACCACACGGAGCGAAAAATATATTTCCTGCTTTCCGTACCGTGCGGAAACGCGATGTTTATTCAGTTGACTTTCCGTACCATACGGAAATGCGATATTCAATCGGCTGATTTTCCGTGCCATACGGAAATGTACTTTTTATTCGCTCGTCTTTCCGTACCATACGGAATCCCCGCCTGCGTCTGCCCCATTTTCCGCATCTGCGGGAGGCATTGGCTGCGGGGCGCGGGCGTTTTTCTCTGTTCCCGGTCAGCTATTCTGCCGAATATATGATATAATCGGGTGAATGGATTTGTGGGGTGCGTATGTATAAATCGAACAGACGGATTATGTTGACGGTGATCTACCTGGCGGTTGCCGTGTCCTTTATCTTGCTCGCGCTGTACCTGGTCCCGTTGCAGAAAGAAAATGCGTTCAGCCGGTATCCCAACCTGTTCCCCATGGCCGTGACCGGCATCCTGTTCTGCCTGCTGCTGTTCGTCGGCTCGTCGATTTACGCGAACTTTAGGGTGTGGCTGGGCAGGCGGACGCTGACCACGGGCGAGACCGCGCTGCTGAACACGTTTGTCAACAAGCTGCGTTTCTGCTATTCGCTTGAGGACTTTACCACGCTCATCAGCGAGCAGCTGGAGCAGATTGGCGACTGTTCGGTGCTGTACATTGACCGCGAGACGAACTACGTGCTGTACAACAGCCCGAGCCGCCTGACGAGCGACCCGGAGACGGCGGCCGCGCTGCGCATGAATTTCAGCGCGGACTGGGCGGAGGGGCTGTTCTTTCTGGGCGACGGCATGGGCATTGTCTCCACGCAGAAGCGGGCTAGGGGATTTTTCCTTTCGGGCGACCGGCAGCACCTGTTCGTGTTCTGCCGCTACACGCGCCTGTTCGACACGGAGATTTACCGGCTGCTGTACGACGAGTTCCGCCGCTTTCAGATGCGGCGGCGCATTATTTCGGGGCTGTCGGAGATTGCCGAGCTTTCCAAGGAATGGGAGCAGCTGGCGGCGGTGCAGCGGGCGTTCCTGCCGCAGCAGATGCCTGAGGTGAAGGGGGTGCGGCTGGCGGCGTATTTCCGCCCGCTCATCAACGTGTCGGGCGACTATTACACGGTGCTGCCGATTGACGAGGACAAGACGCTCGTCATGCTGGGCGATGTTTCGGGCAAGGGGCTTGCCGCCGCGCTGGTCATGGGCTTGGTGATGAACACGGTGAAGATCATGGAGAACAAGGAGGACCTGCCGGGTATGCTCGTGGCGGTGGACGCGGCGATCAAGAGCATGCGCTTGCAGGACAAATATACGGTGGTGTTCATCGGCATTATCGACACGGCGCAGATGAAGATACGCTACATCAATGCGTCCATGTCCGACCCGATTATCATCACGCGCTCGCCGACGGGGCACCGCATCAAGCCGCTCACGTCAAACTGCTCGCTCGTCGGCATTCTGCCGCTGGACGACGTGACGGTTGCCGAGCAGCGGCTGTTCAGCGGCGACGTGATTATGATGGCGTCCGACGGCGTTTCCGAGGTGATGAACGACGAGGGCGTGGAGCTGGGCGACACGGACGTGTTCGACGCGACGATCAAGCGGGCGGCGGGCAAGGATCCGCAGGAATTCATTGACGACGTGGTGTCGCTGATTTTTGACTACAACGGGAACAAGAAGCTGCGCGACGACGTGACGATGCTGGTGGCGAAGGTGCAGGGGTAACAAATGGTATATGTCGTTCTGAACGTAATTATCGGCGGGTTTCTGATCTGGTATTCGTACCACATCGACCAGAAGCTGGAGGACCAGCGGAACAATCCGTTTGCCATGCTGAACGGGCTGCTGGCGGTGCTGGCGTTCGTCATGGCGGCGACGGTGTTCTCTTGCAAGTACGCCCCGCCGCGGCTCGCGGAATTCTGCGGGCGGGTCGCGCTCGTGGTCATGGCATGGTACGCGCTGGAGTTTTGCGCGTACTGCGTGTTCTTTCCGTCTGCCGCGCGCCCGCTTGCCGCAAAGATCGGGGAATACGGGCTGCTTGCCCTCTGCACGGCGTGCGTGTTCCATTTTATTACGGCGGTCGATGTGACGGAGTACCTGGGCATTCACGTGACGGCGCTGCCGCTGTTCAGCTCGGACTTGAACCAGTACGTGCCGTTCTCCTGGTACGATTTCTATAAATTCATGCTGATGGTCGTGTTGCCGGTCGTCTCCGTGCTGATCATGCTGCTGCGCTCCGAAGCGCGCGAGGCGCGGCTTGACCATCAGAAGACGATTCTGAATGCCGCCGCGCTGGTGGTGTTCTGGATTGCGCTGTACGTGCTCGGCACGGCCTCGGAGCGCGTGCCGCTGTTTGAGACGCTGTTCCCCGCCGCGTTCCTGCTGGTGAACGTCATGCTCGTGCGCGTGGCAATGCAGAACCTGCTGTATGACGGCATTGCGGTGCTGGGCATGGTGCTGCGCTTCCTGCTGTGCTACCTGCTTCCGGCGGCAATCATCGGGCTGCTGTTCCCCGTCCTGCACCGGCGGATTTCTGTTTCGCCGCTGGAATTCTTCGCGCTGGTGTTCTGCGTGGTGGTGGTCGCGCTGACGGTTTCGTACCAGATCATGAAAATCTTTAACCGGCTGACGCTGTTCCGCACGACGCTGTATGTGGAGCAGCTGGAAAAGGACCTTGCGACGCTCGACTATTCCGATTCGCCCGATCAGATTGTCAAAAATATGCGCGAGATGCTCACGCGGAACATCGGCCTGCAAAAGGTGCAGGTGCTGGTCAACAACAACATGGACATGCTGGAATCGGCGTATGACGAGGAGGGCTGGGCGGCGACCCGCATTCCTACGGGCGAAAAAGTGCTCGACTCGCTGCTGAACCAAAACCGTACTATTTTGCTGCGCAGCGCGATTGACAACGGCTACAACTACGGGGTGAGTCGCGCCGAATTGCAGGCATTGTTCGACAAGGCGGACTGCGATGCCATTATCCTGCTGATTGAGGGGCGGCACTTGCTCGGCGCGCTGCTGCTCGGCAAGAAATCGGCGGGCAACGTGTACAACGACTACGACGAGGAAGTCTTTACGCGGCTGTACTCGTACTTCTTCGTGTTCGGTTATTATATGAAGAACATCGCGAATCAGAGCGTCGTGGGAACGGTCAACCGCGAGATCAAGATGTCCGCGCAGATTATCACGTCGATTCAGGAGAACATGGATCCGATACGGAATCCCAAGATGAACGCGGGCTACCTGATGCGGCACGCGCACAACATCGGCGGCGAGTTCGTGGATTTGATCCGCCTGAGCGACACGCGGCACATTTTTGTGATGGGCGACCTGAGCGGCAAGGGAATCAGCGCGAGCATGAGCATGGTCATCGTCAAGTCGATTATCCGCACGTTCCTGGCAAAGACGCACGACTTTAAGCTGCTCGTGGAAAAGGTGAACCAGTTTATCCGCTTCAACCTGCCCAAAGGCACGTTCTTTGAGGGCGTGTTCGGGCTGATTGATTTTTCCGACAACACGATGTATTACATCAACTGTGGCATTCCGGCGCTGTTCGTGTACACCCGCGCGTTCAACAACGTGATTGAGGTGCAGGGCGAAGGGCGCGTGCTCGGCTTTGCCAAGGACATCGGTCCGCTCATCAAGGTAAAGAAATTGCAGCTCAATCCGGGCGACATCGTGGTGGCCTGTACCGACGGACTGATTGACTGCCGCTCGTTGCGCGGCACCCGATTCGGGCGCGACCGCGTGCAGAAAGCGATTACCGAAAATGTCATGTACGACGGCATGCGGATGGCGCAGTTCATTTTTGATTCGCTCGTCAACTTCCTCTCAAAGGAGCTGGACGACGACGTGAGCATTCTGGTGCTGAAATGCCTTTCAAATTAGCAGGAGGAATCGATGGAACAGCTGGCGATTAGGGAAAAAGACGGCGCGAATTATATTCTGCTGGAGCTGACGGGCACGATCGATTCGTATACGTCGGCGGAATTGCAGACGAAGGTGTACGATTACGTCAAGACGACCAACCTGGTGCTTGACCTTGCCAACGTGACGGGCATTGATTCGAGCGGCATGGGCATTCTCATGGCGGGACACAACGACGGCGAGGACACCCGCCACAAACTGTACCTGATGAATCCGTCGGGCGACGTGCGGCAGGCAATCGACGACACGGGCTTTGCCGACACGTTCCATATTATCCGCTCCGTGACGGAAGTAAACTGATGCGAAAAACCGTCCTGTTCGTCCTTGCGGCTTTGTGCGCCGGTATGACGCTTTCGTGCAACAAGGCGACCGCCGTTTCGTCGTCCGCGTCCGCCGCGCCGCGCGGGGAGGAACGTTCCCCCGAACTGCGCAAGGAACTCCCGCCCGAACTGCAAAAACTGCACCGCGTGCTGAGCGGCATGAGCGAACGGGCAAAGGCGGCGATTCCCAACGGCAACCCGAACGAATTGCTTGCCGACCTCCGCGCCGTGCTGGAAACAGAAGCGGCGTTCCGCGCGGACGACCTGAGCCTGTACCGGCTGATTGACAAGACGCACCCTGTCGCCGCGGACTATGTGCCCAAGGATCTGATTCCCGTCACGCGCAATGAGCTGTGGAACGTGAACCGCAACGATTTGTCGCTCCGTCCCGAAGCCTACCACGCGCTGGAAGACCTTGCGCGCGCCGCGTTGCAGGACGGCATCACGCTGCTGGTCAGCTCGACGTACCGATCGTATGCGTATCAGGAGCGGCTGTTCGCCCGCTACGTGCGCGAGGACGGGCTGGAGCAGGCGGAGCGGTACAGCGCGCGTCCCGGAACGAGCCAGCACCAGCTGGGTGCTGCCGTGGACTTCGGATCGATTACGGACGACTGGGCGGACACGGCAATGGGCGCATGGGTGTACGCCCACGCCGCCGACTACGGCTGGTCGCTCAGCTTTCCGCAGGGCTACGAGGATGTGACGGGCTATATGTGGGAATGCTGGCATTTCCGCTACCTCGGCAGGGAAGCATGCCGGCTGCAAAAGAAGTGGTTTGGCAACGTGCAGCAGTTCATGCTGGAATTCTTGGACGCATGGCGGCAGGACGGGTAACGTACCGATATTTTTTGTGGCATTGCATTTTTCGCCCATATCGGCGATAATGCGGTATGGAAACACGCAATATTTTTGAGAATCTTTCATGTATCGACCACCGCTATTCGCTTTCCGAAAAGGCGGTGTTTGACGGGCTGTCGCAGTATATTTCCGAGCAGGCTTCCGTCCGTTCCTGCGCGCTGTGCGAGGCAGCTTTGGTCAAGGCGCACCTCAAAATGCGGGGCGAGCTGACGGACGACATCGCAAAAAAGCTGGACGACATCGCCGCGAACATCGACCCCGAAGCCGTGTACGCCGAAGAAGAGAAAACGAAGCATAATATCCGCGCGCTCGTCAACGTGATGAAGCGGAGCGTCGATGCCGACATCGGGCCGCTCGTCCATCTGGGCGCGACCTCGGTCGATATTCTGGACACGGCGCTTTCCTGCCGGATGCGCGACGTGACGCAGCACGTCGTGCTTCCCGAACTCAAAAAACTGGAGTTGTGCCTGTGCGAGATTGCCGAGTGCGAGTGCGACACGCCGCAGGTGGGGCGCACGCACGGGCAGCATGCCGTTCCGATTACGTTCGGCTGGAGCATAGCCGAATTCGTCGCGCGGCTCGGCAAGTCAATCCTGCGCATTGAGGAACTGAGTAACGATCTGGTGGGCAAGCTTGCCGGCCCGGTCGGCTCGTACAACGGTCCTTCCATGATTGTCAAAGACCCCGAAGAACTGGAGCGCATATACACCGCGTTCCTGGGGCTGAAGCCGAGCGAGTACGCGAACCAGCTGGTTGAGCCGGAACACGTGCTGCGCCTCCTGCTCGAAATGAACGTGGCGTTCGGCATTATCGCGAACCTTGCCGACGACCTGCGCAACTTGCAGCGCAGCGAGATTGGCGAAGTGTTCGAGTATTTTGCGTCCACGCAGGTCGGCTCTTCCACCATGCCGCAGAAGCGCAACCCCTGGAACAGCGAGCACGTCAAGTCCTTGTGGAAGGCGATGTGTCCGCGCGTGATGACGTTCTACATGGACCAAATCAGCGAGCATCAGCGCGACCTGACCAATTCGGCGAGCCAGCGGTTTATCAGCGATTATGTCTCCGGCTTTACGATGGCGGTTGCCCGTATGCATTCGGTCGTCAAGGGCTTGCAGGCGGACAAAGCAGGCATGGCGCGCAATTTGCAGGACGCGGGCGGCAAGGTGCGCGGCGGCGTGCTTGCCGAGCCTGCCTATATCCTGCTGGGCGAAGCCGGCGTGAACGACGGGCATGAGATTATCCGCAAAATCACGCTGGAAGCCGAGGAGACGGGAAAATCGTTCTTTGAGGTGCTGAAAACTCATGAGGACGCGTTCGCAAAAATCACCGCGCAGCTGGAAAAACTGGGCATCGCGAACCCGGCGACGTTCTTTGAGAACCCGGCGAATTACTGCGGGCTTGCGGCGGTCAAGTCAAAGCGGCTTGCGCAGAAATACGCAACGCTGATGCAGTAAGCAAAAAAATCCTGCGGCGAGCAGCCGCAGGATTTTTTTGTCCGTAATCGTGTTATTCGGCTTCTGCCGTTTCGTCCGTCTCCGGCTCGGCGGCAAGGTCTTCGGCGGTCACGTCAAACTGGCCGCGCAGGTTGCCGCTCGCAATGAGCGTCTCCGCACCGCCGTCCACGCGAATATACGTCTGGTCGGCATTGACGGCGGCTTTTCCGAGCGTGAGCGTGCGCAGCGGCGTTCCGTCCTTGGATGCGCGCACGGTAATGCTGCTCATGTCGTCCAGGCCGTAGCGTTGCACGTCGCGCTCCGCGCCGGAGCGGGAGACCGTGCCCAGCGTCTTTACGCTTTTGAGCGCGTTCGTCAGGAGATAGATTTGGTTCTCCTCTGCGGGCTGCCCGTCCACGAGCCATGCGTCGCCGTCCTTGGTGAGCGTCACCGTGCCGTTTGCGGCGGACTCAATCGTAATCGTGTCCGGCTCGTCCTTGAGCACGTACTCCTTGACGGGCGAGCGGTGCGCGCTAATCGTCTGGGCGACGTAGGCGCACAGCAGCACGCCAATGCCCGCCAGCAGCAGTAGTTTCCGTCTTGTCATTTGGTGTCCTCCTTTGCGCCGTCTCCGGCTTCGCGGCTGTCGTGGGGATTATAGGTCATGCGGATTTTCTTGCGGCGGGCGTTGCGCCGTTGCCACACGATCAGCCCGATGACCGCCACGAGCACGACCAGTCCGTAGGTGTTGGTATATTTTGCCGCGCTCACCGCTTTGCCCGTCTTTGTCTTGAGCGTGTTGAGCGAAAGCCCTTTGGTGCGCATTGCGCACAAATCCGCCTCGCCGTTCATGTAGTCCACGGCATTGCGCACGAAAATCGAAACGGGCTGCTCGTCGTTTACCAGCAGCTGCGGGCGCGTCAGCTTGGACGAGCCGACCGCGAAAATCTTGCCGTTTTGGATGCTTTTGTCCAAGTGGTCGCTCACCGAAAGCGTCTGGTCACCCTGCCCGTCGTCCGCAGGCTTCGCGTCAAACGCGCTGGCAAACCTGCCTTCCACTAGGACGGCGAGGTTCTCGCTTTTGAGCTGGCTTTTGTCCGCCGGTACGCGCAGGAATGTCGGGTTCGTGTGGAATGAGCCGCTCATCAGCCAGCTGCGCGGCGACGATTTGGCGAGCACGGTCACGTTCTCGCCGTCCGCCTCCTGCGCCCCGCTCACGTCGATTGAGCTGTTCTGCATGAAGTAGACATAGCCCAGGTTCTTGCTGATGACGCTTTTTTGGTTCATGTTCTGCTTTTGCAGTTCGGGAATGAAATAAATCGGCATTGAGCCGTAGCCCTGACTCTGCTGCCGGTAGCACCGCTCGTCAAGCACGTAATTTTTGCCGAACGCAATGCCGTACTTGTCCAGAATCCGCTCCAGCCCCACGTCAATCGCGTTGTAGCTGGGCTGCTGGTAGTACGCCATTTCCCCGGCGGGAAGCACTTCGTCCACGGGGTCGATAAACAGCATGAGGTTGCCGCCGCGCAGCAGGTACTGGTCAAGCTTGTACAGCTCCGCGTCGGTAAAGGCGCGTTTCGGCCCGTTGATGATGACGCTCGTCAGGTTCGGCGTGATGTCGTCGGTGCGCAGGTCGAGCAGCTTGAACGAATAGCGGTCCTTGAGCAGGTTGGCAAGCGCGAGCGCGCCGTTCTCCTCGTCAGTGGGATCCCACTCGCCGTGTCCCCGGATATAGCCGATCTCCACGGATTTTGACACCAGGCTCTTGAGGCTTTCGGCAAGGTCGTCCTGCAACGTGTCCAGCCCCGCAATGTAGTTGCGCCCAAAGAAGTCGCGCGCAAGGCGGACGGGCATGGTGCGGAACGAATCGCCGTAGGAAAGCACCAGACCGAGCACACCGTGCTGCGCGCCGTTGTCCCAGTTGATTGCCTGAATGCCGTACTGCTGCACGATCGGTATGGCTTCCTCATACGTCGGCTCAATCACCGAAAAGGCGATTTTGTCCTGATTCTTCGCGTTGACCACCGTATAGGCGCGGCGGATTTCCGTCTCCATCTCGCCAAAGCCCTGAATTCCCAGGTCACGCATGGCATCGGTCTTGTAGAGCGTGAGCGCGACCGTTCCGTTCAGCCCGGCGAGCGTGTTCGTCGTGGCAATCATCGTGCTGATAGTCGTGGTGATTTTGTACTCCAGCCCCTCTTCCGACGCGATGCCGTCAAGGATTTCCACCGTGTCGGCATAGGTGAACACCATGCCCATCCACACCTGCTTGAAGCCGACCTCGTTGTTCTTGACCTCGCGTATCTGCATCTGGTTCAGCCGGTAGTTGCGGGCAATCCGTTCGTTGTCGGGCTTGGACATATCGAAGAATTCGTAAGAAAAATAACGGTTCGCCTTGCCCTTGTATTCGGTGAGCAGGTCGCGCACGTACTGCTCCACGCTGTTGTAGGGCGCGGGCAGGTTCTTTGAGAAGAACACCTTTACGCTCAGCGGCTCTTCAAGCGTGCGCACGGTCTGAATGCTCGCCTTGGACAGCGAGTACGAGCGCGGCGCGGTCAGATCGACGCGGAAGAACGCGCGGTAGGCGACCATGTTGAGCAGCAGCAGGAACACCGCGAACAGCACGATGTCGCTGCGGGGTGACTTGAGATAATCGAGCAGTTTTTTCATTTTCGGCTGCCTCCTTTCAGGATTTCCACGGTGAGCGCAAGGAACAGCGCCGTCAGCGACACGAAATAGAGCAGGTCGCGCGTGTCGATGATGCCCCGTGAAATAGAAACGAAATGGCTGTACGCGGAAAAGTACGAGCAGATGTTGACCAGCCATGCGGGCAGGAACACCAAGAATCCGCCGAGCAGTGAGAACGCCAGGCAGATCGGGCAGGCAATGAAGAACGCGACGATCTGGTTTTTCGTCAGGCTCGTGGCGAACAGCCCGATCGCGCTGAACGCCGCAATGAGGAAGAGCGTGCCGACGTACCCGCCCACGATCGGGCCTGCGTCCGGCGCGCCGAAGATGACGCAGGTGACGACGTAGGCGAGCGACGGAACGAGCAGTGCCGCCCCGCTCACGAACGCCGCAAGGAATTTGCCCATCGTCACGTCAAGCGCGGTGACGGGCAGGGTGAGCAGCGTCTCAATCGACCCGCTGCGCTTTTCCTCCGCGAGCATACGCATGGTGAGCGCGGGAATGAAGAACGACAGCGTTATCGGCAGCAGCGAAAAGAAGTCGCGTAGTTCGGCGCGGTTCGCCAGAAAGAACGTCATAAAGAAGAAGACGCCCGACACAATCAGGAACAGCCCCATCACGATGTAGGCAATCGGGCTGGCAAAATAGGCGGCAAGCTCGCGCCGCATGATGATGAGCGCGGGATGGGATTTTTTGGGTGCGTTCATTGTGCTTCTCCTTGTGCCGCGTCGCTCTGCGTGAGCGCGTGGAACACGTCTTCCAGGCTGTTGCGGCGGAGTGAAAGTTCGTATAGCGTCCAGCCTTTTTCGGCAATAGCCTTGAACACGGCGGGACGGATTTCTGCGTCGCCGTCGGCATGTGCCAAAAGCGCGGTCGTCTGCATGCCTTCCACCGCCTCAGCGGCTTCTTTCGTGCAGCCCGCAACCCCGGTCGCCCCGCTCACTGCGGCAGCCAGCTCGTCATACGAGCAGCCCGCCGCCTGCACGAAGACGCTCGCCGCGTGTCCGTATTTCTCGCGCAGTTCGTCCGTAGGACTGTCCGCCACGATTTTTCCCTTGGCGATGATGATGACGCGCGCGCAGAGCATCTCCACTTCGCCCAGAATATGCGTGGAGATGATGACCGTGCGCGTCTTGCCGATTTCCTTGATGACATCGCGCACGTCCTGAATCTGGTTGGGGTCAAGTCCGCTCGTCGGCTCGTCCAAAATGAGGATTTCCGGGTCGTTCATGAGCGCGTGCGCAAGCCCCACGCGCTGGCGGTATCCGCGCGACAGGTCGGCGATGTTCTTGTGCATCACCTCTTTCAGCCCGCAGGTTTCGCACAGCGCGGGCACTTTTTCGTCCGCGTTCACGCCCTGCACCTGCGCCACGTAGCGCAGGTAGTCGTCCACAATCATGTCGCTGTAGAGCGGCGCGCTTTCGGGCATATAGCCGATTTTTCGCTTTGCCTCCACGGGATTTTCGGAAATATCCGTGCCGTCAACTGAAATGCTCCCCGCCGTCGGCGACAGGAAGCCGGTAATCATGCGCATGGTGGTCGTCTTTCCCGCCCCGTTCGGGCCGAGCAGACCGACAATCTGCCCCGTCGGAATGGAAAAACTGATGTCGTCCACCGCACGAAATGTCCCAAACTGCTTGGACAAGTGCGCAACTTCTATCATAGTACCCTCTGTTTTTTTGTCCGCTGCCGCACGGGCAGCACGTAGTCTCTATTATAATAAAACCGCACCGCCATGAAAAGATACGGTGCGGGAAAGCAAGGGATGGCAGATGCCCGTGCGCTAGCCGTCCTGCCGCAGCTGCTCTACCTGCTCAAGCGGCAGCCCTGTTCCTTGGGTGACTTTTTCATATGATTGTTCTAGTTATTGCTGTCAATTTATTGAAATGTGATTTTAATTCTTCATTGCTAAAATTTTTTACTATTATAGTTCTATATTCCTGCGGCACTGATAATATGTTTTTCATGGTATCAATTGCGGTTTTGTCGTATATCATATAAAATTTCATACAATTATTTAAAAATCCTTTTGAAAATGCATAACTAGGTTGAATAGTTGTATCAATAAAATCAATGTAAAATGGCAAAAGTTTTTGATTTTTGGCAAGGACAATGCCCATGGTAAAATTATATGCTTTCAAATGGGATATTCTTAGGAGCTGCATGTATTTGCGAAATTCTTGTTGATGTTCATGCAATGAATTGATTAAAAAATCAGAGTAGTCCGGAATTTTTTCGAATTCGCTATTGCTCATGTATGGCGTGTGTTCAAGTTCCTCAAAGAAGATTGAAATCCCACGAAGCAATGTATAGCAATTTGTTTGATGGGTTAAGCGCGGCAAAATTGAAAAAATATCGTTTTTGAGCGATTGAAAAACAAATTCAATGTTCATAAAATTTTGCGTTCTTGATAAAAAGTTCAGCACGATTTCTTTATCATAGAACCAAATCCATTGAATAAAAATTTCCCATGTTAAATTCAATTTGTTGAAGATATTTGAATGATGAGAAAGATAGTCCATAATACCTAGAATTCCATGGAAGTCTTTTTTTTCAAGTGCCTCTGTGAAAAGAGACTGTAGTTTCCTTTCGTTATAAGGTGCATCTTTAGGCACTTGTATATTAAAACTCATATTATCGAGCGGTTTGTTTATTTTATCTGTGTGCTTTGTGGTCAGCAATGTTGTATCCAACAAGTCAAAATTCTGTGAAAAATATGTCATAATTTTTATGGCAAAAAATAGTTTTAGGATAGCTAATGTCTTAACAAAATCATTATAAAAGCGCATGGCAAGTGAAATATATTCTTTTATTTTCATTATCGCATCATTTGATAAATCGGAATTCTTGTTACGGTATATATTGCAGTATGCAAAAATTGCTTTGTCACTTTCTGCAAAGAATAAATCTTATATCTGACCGTTGCATTCTTTTTCCATTTCTTGAAATCGTTGATATAATTCTTGAGAAAACTGAATGCGTTCTATATCATGTTTTGTAAATTAAGGAATCATTTTTTTGCTTCTTTTGTACACTTATCGTATAAAAAAAATTTGAGTTATTTCACATCCTTTGTAGAATGCAATATTGCTGTGACTTAGCAACAATTCAAAATCATTTTTCGCACATTTTATTTTTTCCGCTTTTATTCTCTGCTCATAATCAGGCATTTTCAGTTTCTTCTCCTCTGTTATGATTATATCATTCTTTATAAAGTTTTTATATTATGCTATAATTCTTATTCTAAGATATAGCATGATTTAGAAAAACACGAGGAAAAACAATCAATGAAAGCAAACGACTTGAGCATTTTGGAATTCATCGGAAACAATAATCATAAGGTGTTTATTATTCCGCCATTTCAGCGGAATTATGAGTGGACGGTAGAGCAGTGCGACGAGTTGTTTGATGACATTATTTCTGCCCATGATAAAGGCAAGCCGCATTATCTCGGAAATATCGTCTATTACACCGGAAAAAACAACGGCGCGGCGTTCACGGAAATCATTCTGATTGACGGCCAGCAGCGCATTACGACAATCGTCCTCTTGCTGTGCGCAATACGCGATTTGTCCGATGACGAAGAATTAAAAGAAAGCATCGACGATCAGTATCTCAAGAACAATGTAAAGAATGCGACTCTCCGCGTCCGCCTCAAACAGACTTCTTATGATTTTGAAAGTTTCTGCGCCGTTGCGGAACATACCCCGAATTTGCACAAAGAATCGAACATCGTAAAAAATTATCATCATTTCATCGACCGGCTGAAAACGTCGGACATCGCGCTCGAAAAAATCTATGACACCATAGGGCAGCTTCAAGTTGTGGACGTAAACCTTCAGATTGAAAATGACCTTGAGGCGGTTCAGACGGTTTTTGAGAAAATCAATTCGACCGGAAAGCCGCTGTCGCCCGCTGACTTGATTCGAAATTTCCTGCTGATTTCAAATTCCACGGAAGAACAGGAATGCCTGTATCAGGATTATTGGGTAAAAATCGAAAAAGAAATCGGCAACGAATTCATTTCGCGCTTCGCAAAGGATTATCTTGTCTTAAAGACAAAAGACGACGTTGAGAACGACAAAGTGTACGCAAAATTCAAGGCGAAAATCAGCGGAGACGATGTTTCGCATGAGACCGTGCTTGCAGAAATGCTGCATTACGCGCCGTTCTATGCATGGCTTGTCGCGCCCGAGCGTTGCGCCGACGATGAAATCAAAAAGTCAATCAAAGAATTCAACGTGCTGCAAACTGACGACGTGTATCCGCTGTATATGTATCTTCTTTTTGAGCGGTACGATTCACACCGCGCGGAACTGCGGAAAATGTTCCGCCTGCTTTCGGATTTCCTGCTGCGCTACAGAATCGTAACTCCGAGCGGCGGCGGCGGAGCGCTTCGCGCTGTCATTCATCAGATTCTTGAGAAAATGACGGACAAAGAAAATCCTCTCGCATTGAATTTTGACTCCCTGTATTACGAACTCTCAAACAGCGGGAACAATTCGGGGCGCTATCCCGACGATACGGAATTCAAGGCGGCGCTGATGCAGTCGAAAAAAATAAATTATCGGTACGGAAGGGTGGTTTTCTTGAGAATCGAGGAGAACGGCAGGCATTGTATTTCCGTGCCGATTGAAAAAGTGACGGTAGAGCACCTTATGCCGCAGACACTTTCTCCGTGGTGGAACGAACATCTCGGCGGAAAAGAAAAGGCGGCCGAACTGTATGAAAAATACGTGAACGCCGTCGGAAACCTGACGATTTTGTCGCAGGGCGACAATTCTGCGGGATCAAACCGTCCGTGGCATGAAAAGGCAGCGCAGCTGAAAAAATCTCAGTTCAAGGTGACGGAAGAAGTCGCCCTGTATGATGAATGGTCGGAAACACAGTTGGAAGAACGCAACAGAAAAATCGCAGAAGCCGCGTGCAAAGCCGTTTACCCGCCGCTTGCGCGCACAAGACCTCTGAAACATTCGTCGGCGGCGACAGGCTGGTATCCTGTTGCCGATATCGACACAAATATGTACAGCACAAGAATTCAAAAACTCGGCTACGGCGAACAGGAAATCTCCGTAATGGCATGGAATCAGCTTTTTAACGAAGTCTGCCGGATTTGCCACGAAATCGACCCTGAAAAATTTAATTCCGCCGTAAAGGAAAACAAAATCCACAAGTCAACGAACAGCAAGTCGGATAATTCTCGAAAAAGCCCGGTCATTTCGGCTGATAAGGAAGAACTCGTAAACGGCAAGCGGATTGGCGGCACGGATTATTTTTCGGAGAGTGTGTTGAGCTCGCTCAGTTCGCGCGGATACACAAAGCAACTGCTAGACTTGTACGGCATAACGGAACAATTCCGCATTTACATAGTCGATAAAGACGATGAGCTTTAGTTTGATGCCGGTGGATAATGCTTACGAAAAATAATCCTGATTTTCCTTTCAGAACGTTGCGTATATTTCGTGCATTTTACTATACATATCGTTTTTGTTCTTACGACAGCATTCTTGCTGGCAGAACGGTTCGCCGCCCTCGCGCACTTCCCCCTTCGCCTTTTTTCTGTTAAAATAGCGCATGGACTTACTCAAGAAACTTGACGAACTGGCGGCGCGGTTTGGGGAAGTGGGCGAAGCGATTCAGAATCCCGACCTCGTGAAAGACCAGAAAAAATACAAGGACATCATGCGCGAGCACGGATATTTGAGCGAGGTGAACGCGCTCGGCGACGAATACCGCAAGATGTTGCAGGGCATTGAAGACGCAAAGCTGATGATTACCGCCGAAGACGATGCGGAAATGAAAGAAATGGCGCGCGAAGAGCTGAAGACGCTGGAAGAGCAACTGCCGCAGATGGAAGAGCGGCTCAAGCTCAAGCTGATTCCGCCCGACCCGCTCGACGAGAAAAACATCATCCTTGAAATCCGTTCGGCGGCGGGCGGCGACGAGGCGAGCCTGTTCGTGCGCGACCTGTGGGAAATGTACTGCCACCTTGCCGACCGCAAAGGCTGGAAAACCGAGACAATGGAAGCGCAGGAAACCGAAGTGGGCGGCTTCAACAAAATCGTCACGGCAATCGCGGGCAAATTCGTGTACGGCACGTTGCGGTGGGAAAGCGGCGTGCACCGCGTACAGCGCGTTCCCGCCACGGAAAGCCAGGGGCGGTTGCAGACTTCCACGGCAACGGTGGCGGTGCTGCCCGAAGCGGAGGAAGCCGACATCCACATCAACCCGAACGACGTGCGCGTGGACGTTATGCGCGCGGGCGGTCCGGGCGGGCAGTGCGTCAACACCACGGACAGCGCGGTGCGCCTGACGCATATTCCCACGGGCATCGTGGTCATTCAGCAGGATCAGAAATCGCAGATTAAGAACAAAGAAAAAGCGTGGCAGGTGCTGCGCGCGCGGCTGTTCGACTTTGAGCAGAGCAAACTGGATGCCGAGCGTTCTTCCGCCCGCCGGAGCATGGTGGGCAACGGCGACCGCTCCGAAAAAATCCGTACGTACAATTTTCCGCAGGACCGGATAACCGACCACCGCATCAACCTGAGCGTCCACAACCTGCCGGGCTTTATGATGGGCAACATGGACGACATGCTCGACGCGCTCAACGTGTACGCCAAAGAAGAGCAGTTTAAGGAAGCGGCAGGGGCATAGCGCGTGGACGCAGAATTCCCGGAGGGGGAAAGTCTTCCCCCTGGTTCGCACTGCGTTGCTCACACACCCCCTTCTAACGGGGAAACTGTCGCACCTGTTCCGGGCGGTCGCCCCTGTCCCCGTAACGCCCCGCATACCGTCGGCAGCATGAAGCGGCACATCGCCGCCCTGCTTGACACGTCCCCCACGCCGCAGCTGGACGCGGACTGCATTTTGCAATGGATTCTGCATTGCGACAAAACGCAGCTGCTGTTGTGCCGCGACGATTCGCTGACCGCCGCACAAGTCGCCGCCGCGCAAGAGGCCGCCGCCACGCGCCGGACGGGTTTCCCGATTGCGTATATCACGGGCAGCAAGGCGTTTTTTGGCAATGATTTTTACGTGACCCCTGCCGTGCTCATTCCCAAGCCGGACACGGAACTGCTTGTCGAGCAGACGATTGCCGCCGTCAGGGCAATGCAGGCGGCGTGGCCGCAGCAAAAAATCGCCGTCTGCGATATGTGCGCGGGAAGCGGCTGCGTCGGCATTTCCGTGCTGTGCGCGCTCGGCGGCGGCATTTCGCTCACGCTCGTTGACGTGAGCGCGGACGCATTGCAGGTGGCGCGGACAAACGCCCGCCGTCTGCTTGCGCCCGCCGTATCGGACGACGTGCGGTTCGTGCAGTCAGATTTGTTCGCGCACGTGCCGCAGACATTTTTGGTGATTGCCGCAAATCCGCCGTATGTGCCGCACACGCAGGCGCGCGAGTTGTTGCGGGACGGCCGCAGCGAGCCGCTGCTCGCGCTTGACGGCGACGTGGCAGAAAACGGCGCCTGGAGCGGCACGGAAGACGGGCTTGCGCTCATTCGGCGGTTTGTGCCGCAGGCCTATACGCACCTTGCGGACGGCGGCATATTGCTTGTGGAGACGGGCGAATACAACGCGCGGCAGGCGGCGGCATATTTTGCGCAGGCGGGACTAAAAGATATTCATATAGAAAAAGATTTGAGCGGGCAATTGCGCAACGTCATCGGTAGGAAATAACGTGCACACAAAAATGCCCCGCGGATGGTACGGGGTTTTAGGGGCGCACCCCTAGGCGAAGGGGGTATGGGCGCAACGGAGTGCGCCCTAGGGGGAAGGCTTTCCCCCTCCTGTATCAGAATTTTTTGCCCATAATCGCGCGGACGATGGCAATCAGAAGGCACGTGCCGGCAATGCGTATCAGCACGTCAACGATAATGCCGCCGCTCAGGCTGATAAGGTTTGCGATACCCCAGCCCAAAAACGAGCCGACAATACCGAGCAGGCAGCTCATCCAGAAACCGTGGTGGCTTTTCATCAGCAGACCTGCCAGCCAGCCGATAAGCGCGCCGATTAAAATGGTGATAAGAATGGATACTATCATGTGTTGACCTCTTGTTCAGCATATCATGGGGCACGGGGCGTGTCAATCTTCCGCGCGGACCAAAAAGAGCGTTATGCCTTCGTCGGCAAAGCGGTTTTTGATTGCCGCGATGATGCGCTTGACGGTCGGAACGTCCGCGTCCGCAACGTAGGCGAACAGGACGAAATTGGTTTCTGGCCAGGTGGTGCTGCCCAGTTTGCGGTTTGAGCCGCCGCGTCCGTGTGCGAGCGGCAGAATCGTGTAGCGCACGCCGGGAATGGCGGCTTCCAGTGCTTCGGTGATGTCGTCCTGCACGGACTGGTTTGCGATGATTTCGGCGCGGTACATCAGTCAGTCTCCTTGCCGTCTGCCGCGTCCGCAAGCGCGAACGTGAGCGGGCTTTCTTTTGGCTTTTGCTTCATCACGAGCGAATAAAGCACGGGAATGAAAAACAGCGTGACGAACGTGGACGATGCCAATCCGCCCACGACCGCAACGCCAATCGGCTGCACCATGCCCGCGCTGCCGCTCGACGCAAAGCACATGGGAAGCATACCCAAGATTGTGGTGAGCGTGGTCATCAGGACGGGGCGCAGGCGGCTGCATCCGGCTTCAAGGCAGGCGGCTTTGAGTTCGCGCCCGCGGTTGACGAGCAGGCTCGTGTAGTCCACCAGAATGATGCCGTTGTTCACGACGATGCCCACCAGCATAATCAGCCCGATTGCGCTGACGGTGCTCATCGCCTGGTCGGTCACTTTGTAAATGAGCACCACGCCGATAATGAGGAACGGAATGGTGCACAGGTTGATGATCGGCGCTTTGAAGCTTTCGTACGTTCCTGCCATCACGCCAAAGACGAGCAGGATTGCCATAAAGATGATGCGACCGTACACGAGCCACTGTTCCTGCGTGTCTTTCCAGGAGCCTTCATAGGCAATGGTCACGCCTTCGGGAACGATGAACGTGTTGGCCACGTTTTCTTTGAGGTCGTCGATGACGGCACGCACGTCCTTGTTGGTCAGCACGTCCGCGCTCACTTTGACAATGCGCATTTGGTTGTCGCGGCGGATAGTGACGGGACCCAATCCTTTCTGCACGGTTGCAAAATTCGCCACGCTGACCAGACCGTTCGTGCCGCGCACAAAAATCTGCTCCAGGTCGGCGACTTTCTGGCGGTCGGACGGCTGGTACATTACTTTGACGTTGTATTCCTTGCCGTCCTTGCGGTATGTGGTCGCCGTCACGCCGTCAATCGCGTAATTGATTTCACGCGCCACGGTCGTCACGTCCACGCCGAACGCATACGCGCGCTGGCGGTCAATGTCAATCACCACGGACGGCAGCCCTTCTTCCGTGTCGATTGTCACCTCGCCGATGTCGTCCATATCGTCCATGACCGATTCCAGCTGGTTCGCCACGTACAGGGCAAGGTCGAGGCTGTCGCTGCGCACTTTCAGTTCGATGTCGCTTCCTGCCATTTGCCGCGCCGTGCCCTGCCGGAAACTCAGGCGCACGTCGGCGGGGAAATCGCCAAAATGCGCGCGCAGTTTGTTCTGAATGGTCACGTCGTCGTCAATCTGCTCGTCGCTGTCGGGCAGCTGAATCTGAATCGAGCCGCTGTATGACGACGTTCCGCTCCCTGCCGTGGAAATGAGCGTCTTGTAGCCGTTCACTTCGTGCGTGATGATGTCCTCAAGCTGGTTGAGCACGGCCTTTGTCTCCGCAAGCCGCGTACCGATGGGCAGGCGCACGTTCACCGTCACGCTGTCGTCATGTCCACCCGTCATCATCTGCGTGCGGATTGTCGGCACGAACGCGACGGCAACGGCGAGCGCGCAGACGCAGATGAGCGTGGTTGCCTTGCGGTGTCCGAGTGCGCTTTTGAGCGCGCGCCGGTACAGTGCCGTAATCGCGTTCATCGGCACGTCAAACGCGGCGTACAGCGCGATGAGGAATTTGCTTTTGAGCGGCTTTTCCTTGCGGTTGGTGAGCGGCAGGAAATGTCCCGCGAGCACGGGCACCAAAAAAATCGCCACGAACAAAGACGACACGAGCGCGATGACGACCGTAAAGATAATGCCCTTGAACATCTGCCCCATGCGTCCCAGGTCGCGCATAAAGAAAAGGAACGGCACGAACACGCAGATTGTCGTCATGTTGCCGCTCAGCACGGACATGACCATTTCGCTTGAGCCGAGTACGGCGGCGATTTTTGGCTTTGCGCCCCGCGCGCGGTACACGTAAATGTTTTCAATCATCACGATTGACGCGTCAACGATCATGCCCACGCCTAGAATCAGCCCCGTCATCGTAATCATGTTGAGCGTGATGCCGGCAAAGTTCATGCACAGCAGCGTGATGACGATTGAAAGCGGAATGCTGATGGCGATGATGATCGTGCTTTTCATGCTTTTGAGGAAGACGAACAGCACCAGCACCGCAAGCAGCAGCCCCTGCCACGCGCTGTCGAGCAGGGTACTCAGCGTGTCGCGGATTGCGTCGGTGTCGTCGCGGATAATCTGCAAGGTCACGTCGGTGGGGAGCATGTCCTTGAGTTCGTCGAGTTTCTCATACACGGCGTTGGCGACCGTAATGCTGTTTGAGCCGGACTGCTTGGTGACGCTCACGTAAATGCCCGGCTCGCCGTTGATTGACACGATATTGGTCGCGTCGGCATAGCCCATGAACGCCGTGCCGAGGTCGGAAAGTTTTACGTCGTAGCCGTTGACGGTGGCGATGACGGTATTGTTGATGTCCTCAATGCTCGTGAATTCGCCGGTGGTGCGGATGGTGTAGTCTCTTCTGCCTTCGTTGATTTTTCCGCCGCCCAGTTCTAGGTTCTGCTTGCCCAGCGCGGAGGAGACGGTCGCAATCGTCAGCCCGTAGGCGGCAAGGCGGTTCTCGCTCAGCTCGACGCGGACGATTTGGGTGCGCCCGCCGTACACGCTCGCTTCGGCAACGCCCTCCGCCTGCTCCAAGATGTCCACGATTGTGTCTTCGGCAATCTGCTTGAGGTCGTCGTTGGAGCGGTTGCCGCGCACGGCAATGCGCAGAATCGGCATGGCATCCGCGTCCATCTTGAAGATTGACGGCGTTACGTCGTCGGGCAGGCTGCGCGTTACGCGGTCAAGCTTGTCGCGCACGTCGTTCACCGCCTGGTCAAGGTCCGTGCCGTAGTTGAATTCAAGGTTGACGCGCGAACGCCCCTCGCTCGACGTGCTGGTCATCGTCTTTAGGTTGCTCAGGCTGACCAACGCGCCTTCAAGCACTTTGGTAATCGATTTTTCGACCGTCTCTGGCCCGGCGTTCGTGTACGTCGCGCTCACGCTCAGCACGGGATAGTCAATGTCCGGCCACAGGCTCATCGCCACGTTCTGCAACACAAAAATGCCCATGATGCCGAGCAGCACGAACACCATGAGCGTCAGGACGGGATGTTCGAGCGTCTGCTTGGTCACGCTCATTGCTCGCCCCCGTTCGTGATGTCGCGGACTTTCGCGCCGTCAGAAAGCGCGGTCTGCCCCTCCACGACGACGGATTCGCCTTCCGCAAGCCCGTCCAGAATCTGCACGACGGCATCGACCGTCCTGCCGAGCGTCACTTCGCGCCGCTGGACGGTGCTGTCATCTTGCAGCACGTAGGCGTAATAATGGTCGTCCTTGCTCACGAGCGAATCTGCGGGCATGACCACGAAGCCGGCATAATCCACCGTGTACAAGATGACCTTGGCGAACATGCCCGCGTTGATCCGCGCGTCGTTGCGGTCGAACGTGAGGATAATTTCTTTTGTCCTGCTCATGGCATCGACCACGGGAGAGACGCGGCTCACCCGCGCGGTAAACACGACGTCGGGATAGGATTCCAGCATGACGTGCGCCGTCAGCCCCGGCTTGAGCAGCGAGACGAATCGTTCGGGAATGTTCGCCGTCACCTGCAAGTGCTTGATGTCGCCGATTGTCGTGATGACCGAATTCGCGGAGACTTTCGTGCCGACTTTGAGCGGCGTGGTGACGATGCTGCCGTTGATTGGCGCGTATACTGGGTTCTGCACGTAGCGCACGCCCGGCTCGTTCGGGTCGATATAGGCGATGACTTGCCCGACGCTGACGGAAGATCCCAGCTGCACCTCAACCGAGGCGACGCGCCCTGCCATGTCGGGAAAGACTTCGACCGAACTTTGCGCCTCGACTTCGCCGTTGGTGGAAATGTAGTCGTGCAGCGTCGTCTTTTTGAGCGTCATCGTCCTGACGCTGAACGTCGTGCCGCCCCTGCCGCGCCCGTTCTGCGTACCTTCCTTGTTTTTCTTGACGATGTTCAGGGCGACCATGACCAACGCCACGGTCACCGCCGTCGTTATCAGCATGACGATATAAGATTTTCGTATTTTTGCCATATCCGTTCCTATTTTTTGTCTGAAAGCGTCCCGAACGG
Source organism: uncultured Treponema sp. (assembly GCA_947177175.1). Lineage (GTDB taxonomy): Bacteria > Spirochaetota > Spirochaetia > Treponematales > Treponemataceae > Treponema_D. The sequence continues at coordinate 2,149 of CAMWTK010000017.1, read as the reverse complement.
AACGCCGATTGTATGTTCCAGTGCCAGTACCGCGCTGATGAGCGCGCGCTGTTCGCTCATCAGGTTCACCTGCGCCGAAAGCAAGTCGTCGCTGGCGTTTTGCAGGCTGAGCAAGTCTTTCGTGCCGCGGTTGTACGCCTGCAAGGTCATGTCGTAAGTGCGCTGCGCAAGCTCCACGTTTGCCTGCCGCGACGTGAGCGACGACTGCGACTGGCTGATTTTGCGCAGACTGCTCTGCGTGGAGACCGCAAGCGACCGCCGCGCGTCGGCAAGCTGCAATTCCAGGTCGGCAATCGTGTCCTGTGCGCTGGCAACGCCGTCCGCGCGCTGCGACCAGGGGAGTAAGCCGTCAAGCGGAATGGTCGCCGTGAGCGAAAGAGAGCCGCTGTCCGTGGTCGAGCGTTCTCCGTTTGCCGGGCGGGACGAAAGCCCGTGCGACCAGCGCGCGGTGACTGACGGCGCGTAGGCAGAAAACCGCGCGGCAAGCAGGTCGTTCTGCGCCTTTTCCAGCTGCTTCTGGAGCGAGACGACGGCGGGCGCGTTGATTTCCACGCCGTCCAAGGTCACCCGCCCGGAAATCTGCACGTCGTCGAGCGAGCCTTGCAAGTCAATCTGCGCCGTTCCGTCCATGCCGATTAACTGCGCGAATGCCTCCAAGTCGTTCGTGAACGTGATATGCGCGTTTTCCACCGTGGGTTGCAAGCTTTTGTAGCGCACTTCCGCGCTCAGCACGTCCAGCTCGCTCATGCGCCCCTGATTGTATTTGGCGAGGTTCTGCTCGTACTGATCTTTTGCCGTCTGCAAGTTGCGTTCCTGCAAGGTGATGTTCTCTTTCTCATAGAGCAGCCCGTAGAACGCCTCGCGCACGTTCAGCTCGACCGTGCGGCACGCCTGCTCATACGAGACGACCCCTTGTTCGTATGAAATCCGCGCGGATTTTATAGAAGTAAACAGGTTCGGCGAGAACGAAAGGCTGATTGCGCCGCTCAGCTCCGCCGTATAATCGGACGGACTGCCGCTGTCGCCAATGCCGTCGGGAATGGTGGAAAGCCCGCCCGAAACGCTCGCGGACGGACTGATGCTGTTCCAGGCATGTGATTTTGCGCGCTCGTCTGCGCCGAGTGAGATAGTGTTGCGGGCAATCGTCACGTTGCGCTCAAGCGCCATGTCCACCGCGTCCGCAAGGGAAAGCGCGACGCGCCCGTCACGGGCAGTCTGCGCCGGAATGTGAGCCGCACACGCAACCGCGAGCGCAAGCAAAACCGATTTTCTCATCAGCACTCCCTTTCCCTCTCTATAAGAGATAACACCGAAAATGGGTAAAAGTAATAAAAAAATCCCCCGCCCACGCGGGGGATACCGGCACACGGGTGCGTACCGGCAGAAAGAGATTTTCTCTTATTACAGAGCTAGTTTCACAACGAGCGGCACATTGACGAGCGTTCTTACGTCATTGCCAGCTATATTGATTCGGTCAAACGTGATTACCGCGCTCGCCGTGATTGAAGCGGTGCTACTCGCAAAAACCTGTACATGCGGATACACATACACTGTCGTACCCTTATCACCATCTGTTTCGCTCTTGCTCTCGCCGTTTTTAAATTTACCCGTTTTGAGTGCGGTCTGCTGACCGACCGTACTCGTGAGGGCAACCGTATCGTTCAGCTTGTACTCAATGCTCACCATATCCCACAGCACTTGCTTGCATATAAAGTTTGATCCAAATCCGATATTGCCCGTAAGCGTGGTCGGCGTATCCTTGTACGCAAGTTTGTTCAGTGTGGTGAGTTTTGAGTTTTTCGCTCAGCTGGAGTACACACCGCAGGTCGATGTTCCATTCCTCAAGCTCGCCGTCGTCCAGATAGACAGAGCCGCCGAACGCCGAGTCCTTAATCATGGAAACGACAGTGGGCGTGATGTATGCGCCGAAGAAAAGTTGCTGCTTGTCATCTTTGTTCTTGTAGCCTTTGGCGAATACTTCTGCCGTAAAGAGTTTTTTGAACGAGGGGCTGACGAACGCACTCCACCCGACATTGTAATTCCTGTCGGCTTTTTTATTCGCATCACCCGTCGCCGAGTTCGGTGACGGAGATATGTTTCTTTTCTGTCCTGATATAGCCGTATTTTTCGAGTTTCGGGATGAATGTGT
>CAMWTK010000016.1 GCA_947177175.1 uncultured Treponema sp. | reverse complement strand
GTTTGGGAGAGGGAAAACCCCGCTTCGGAAGTAGAGGGTTTTCCCTCTCCCAAGAGTTCCCACCGCTTTCAAGCGGAAAAGCACATAGGGCAATTTCCTTGCATTATCACGGCTTTTGCGCTATCATGGAGACAATATGAAAAAAACGGGAAAATGCAGTCTGATTGCCGCGTTCCTGCTCGTGCTTGTGGCGGGCGGCGCGGGCGCGCAGCGGATTATCAGCCCAGTTGCGGGCGTCTGGGCGAACCGGCAACCGCTGGTGCTGGACACGAGCGACGGCGCGGAATATTTCTATTCATATTCGGGGGCTGATCCGGTTACGTCGGGCTTTGCGTATGACGGCCCGGTGCTGATTGACGCGGCGGGCGCGGTGACGGTGCGCGTGCTCATGGTCAACGGCGATTATCAGGAAGAAATGGCAGTCTCCTATTCGGTTACCGAGGACGTTTCGGCATCAGGCACGGCGGAGCGGCAGTTTGTGGAGCAGATACAGCGCGAGCCGCTCGTCGTGTACCGTTACGGGAGCGCGGTGCAGATTCCCGAAACATTGCGCTATACGTTGGGCGACGACGGCAAGCCCTTTTTGGACGGCACGACGCTTTCCCTTGCGCCTGCCAACCGCCTGTCGCGCTATCTGCCGTGCACGGTCACCGACGGCGAGCGGCAGTGGCGGTTCGTCATTTTCGTTTCGGGCGGGGAAGCCGGCGTGCTTGCCAAGCAGAACGTTCCGTTTGAGATCAACGGCTGGCATGAGTTCGTCTGGAAGGGCGACCGGCTGATTTACGCGATAGACGATGGCATGTGGTCGGCGGACAAGATGCCCCAGTACCTCGACCGGACGCGGGCGCATACCGTCCGCTGGCAGAGCGTTTCGTATGAGAAAGGCAATCCCGTGCAGTCGTTCGTGCTGCCGTCGCTGCCCGCGCTTGACGTTCGTGCCGGCGCACAGGACAAAGGCCCGGTCACGTTCTCAATCCGCGGCGATTCGCGCTACCGCATGGAGCTGCTTTCTTCGGGGGCGAGCGGCAGTGTGGCGGGCAACGTCGGGCTGTTCGCGCAGGCGACGTTCGACACGTTTGCGGGCGATGCGATTGACGGCACGGCGCTGTTCGCGTTTTATTGCGACGGCGTGTACCAGGGCAATCTGAGCGCGGCCTACGTGATTGACAATCAGCCACCGGCAAAGCCCCGGTTTGTCGCCTCGGCGGACGGCTATTATGCGCGTGCTGCGGTTGACCTGCGGATTGCGGCGGAGGCGGGGAGCGAGGTCTTTTATGCGGTGAGCGATCCCGTTCCCGTGGACGACCTGACGGGCAGCGATACGGACGTGTTGGATGCCGTTGGCGTGGGCAGTTATCACGTGTACGGCAACATTCCCGTGCAGCTGCCTTCGGGCGACGAGCGGGCGCAGTTCTACAAGGTGCGCGCCTATGCCACTGACCGCGCGGGAAACACGAGCGAGGTTGCCGAATACCGCGTGATTATCGACGAATTCAATTATTATCTGGATGCGTCTGCTCCCGCGCGGGGCGCGGACGGCAGCCGTGCGCACCCGTTCAATTCGTTCGCTCAGGCGGCGGAAGTCATCAACCGCGGGCGGTTCGCGCGGTTTTATGTGTCGGGTACGTTTGAGCTTCCGGCGGCAGGGATAGAGATTGCGTCAAACTGCGCGTTCGTGTCGGTCAAGGATGCGCGGTTCATCATTCCGCCGTCAGGATCGGTCGTGCTGCGCACGGCAAGCCTTTCCGCACAGGGGTGCGTGTTTGAGAAGGCATACGACGACGGAACGGTCGGCGCGAGCAACGCGTTTTTTGAGCTTGAGAACGCGGCGGTCTCTTTTGACGGGTGCGAGATTGTGGGCGTGTTCGGCGCGAACGGCACGTTGTTCAACGCATCGTCGTCCGTGCTTGATTTTACGGATACGGGGCTGACCGTGCAGGGCGATATGTACGCATGCGGGGTTTCTTCCACGGATTCCAAGGTGACGGGAAAAGGCAGCCGATTTACCGCCGTGGCGCAGACGGCAGTGAATTTCAGTGTGCAGGGCGGGCTGTTCGAGCTGCGCTCCAGCGAATGCAAGGTCGTTTCGCATTTGGGGCGCATTGCGGAGCTGACCCACACGAACGCGCGCATTACCGGCTCGTCCTATGTCGGCGAATTTGACAACAAAGTGAGCGCGATTCTTCCCATTTGGCAGGACGAAAAAACGCTCATGATTGAGAACCGCGACAACACGGCGGCCGGATTCAACTGATGATTTTAACGTGCGGCTTTGACGAGGCGGGGCGCGGGCCGCTTGCCGGGCCGGTTACGGCAGGGTGCGTTATTTTGCCCGCCGATTTTCCTGTGGAAATCCTCAACGACTCAAAAAAACTGTCCGAAAAAAAGCGCGTCGCGGCGGAAGCCGTCATTAAGGAACGCGCGCTGTGGGGACTGGGAATCGCAGACCATAAGACAATCGACGCAATCAATATCTTGCAGGCGACCATGCTCGCGATGCGCCGCGCCTACGACCAGATGATGGCGGGCTTTGACGCATGGTGCGCCGCGCATGGCATTGCCCCGGTGGACGCTTCCGTTGCCGCCATCGTTGACGGCACGACTTGCCCCGACGTTCCGTGCGCATGCCGGGCAGAGCCAAAGGCGGACGGAACGTATCCTGCGGTCATGGCGGCAAGCATCATCGCAAAAGTGGCGCGCGACCGTATCATGCAGGACTATGACCGGCTCTATCCCGCTTATGGCTACGCGCGGCACAAAGGCTATCCCACTGCCGAACACCGCCGCGTCTGCCATGAAATCGGTCCGAGCCCTATTCAGCGGCTGAGTTTTTCGTTCTAGAATTCTTCGGTCGGCTTTTCGCGCTTGCTCACGATGTGGATGACTTTTCCCGTGCGCTTGATGCCGTCGTTGGGGTCGCGTTCGTAATCGCCTTTCTTGCGGTAGACAAGCTTCTTGTCATCGCCGCCCCTGCCATACTTCGCTTCTTTGGCGGCTTTTTTTTCGGCGCGGGCTTTTGCCTTTGCCTTGCGGTCTCTTTCGATAAAACCGAGCGAATTGTTCAGCCCCGTCAAAAACTGCTGCATGTCTTCAGCAAATATCGCAATTTGGTGGCGGTCAAAATCCGCGCCCTCGCCTTTTTTGCTTTCCACGACCTGCAAGAACACGTCGCCCGTGCGGTTTTCCTTGACATTAAAAAAATACGAGCGGTTGTCCAACAAAACTTGCGTCGTATAGAGTTCTCCGCGGATTCCCATGGTATCCTTCCTTAACAATGTGAGATGATGTTCCCTACGATACCATATTGCGGCGGTTTGCGCAATGACCTGCCGCGCCGCTTGTGCGGATTACCGCGCGAAGCGGGCGCACACGTCCTGCACCGCCGCCAGCAGTTCGTCCATGCCCTGTTCCGTCGTGAGCGGGCCGAAGCTGAAGCGCACGGCGGTGTCCTGTATGTCGCGGCCCACGCCCATCGCCTGAAGGACGGGGCGGCTCTGTTTTTTTGCCGAGCACGCGCTTCCCGTGGAAATGCAGAAGCCTTTTTCGTCGAGCGCGCGCACCATGACGTTTCCGGGAATGCCCCTGAACGCCGCCTGCACGATGAACGGCGAAAACCGATCCGAACACGCGCTTTCCGTGCGGCAGGCGGGTACGAGCGAGCAGCCGTTGATTGCGGAAAGTTTCTGCACGAACGCTCGTGTCAAGGCGGCCTGCGTTTGGTTGCCTGTGCCGCCGTAACGGCGGAGGCAGTCGGCAAGGGCGAGCGCGCCGAACACGTTTTCCGTGCCGCTGCGGATACGTTGCTCCTGCCCGCCGCCGACGAGGAACGGCTGAACCGGCTTGGCGAGGTACAGCAGCCCGATTCCGCGCGGCCCGCAGATTTTGTGCGCGCTGAACGCCGCACTGTCAATTCCTTTGTGCGTGATGTCGAGCGGAATCTTTCCGACCGCCTGTACGCAGTCCGTGTGGAAGTGCGGGCGGCGTTTTCCTGCGCTTGTCTGCGTGATTGCGTCGGCGATTGCGGCAATGTCCTGCACGCAGCCGGTTTCGTTGTTCACCGCCATGACGGTGACGAAAAGCGTGTCTCCCGTGATTTTTTGCGCGACCGCCTCCGGGCGTATGAAGCCGTCCTTGTCGGGCGCGACGAAATCGACGGTATAGCCGAGTTTTGCAAGCTGTGCGCACTGCTCGCGCAGGGCGGGATGCTCAATCGCGCTGGCGATGATAGTGCCCTTGCCCGGCCGGGTCAGCACGGAAAGGAGCGGGATATGGTCGGCCTCTGTTCCGCCGCTCGTAAAAATCAGCTGCGAAGGTTGTACGCCGAGCGCGTCCGCACATTGTTGCCGTGCCTTGTCCAGCAGCCGTTTTGCCGTCAGTCCCGCCTTGTGCGCGCTTGACGGATTCCCGTAGGCTTCAATCGTGCGGTTCAGCGCGTTCTGGAGGATTGCGGGGTCGGCGGGAGCGGTCGCCGCCCAGTCAAAATAGTGAGCGGTTTCCTGCGTCATCGTTCGTCGGTTTCCAGCACGGCAAGCACGTCGTCGGCTTCCGCTTCGGTGATGACGGTATCGCCGACGTTCCGCTGCAAGACGAAGCGGACGCGCGCCGACGCATTTTTCTTGTCCTTTTTCATCGCCTCATAGAGCGACAGCGCCGCCGCTTTCTTGTCCGCGAAGCGTCCTGCCAGCGCGCTGTGGAGACAGCCCGTCTCCCAGCCGAACAGGGCGAGCAGTTTTTTGACGCGCTCCGTATATGTCTTGTCGCACAGGTGCAACCGCTCGCTCAGCATGGCGGCGCGCGCCATGCCCCATGCCACGGCGTCTCCGTGGGTCACGGTGCCCAGTCCCGCGCGGCTTTCGAGCGCGTGTCCGAACGTATGCCCCAGGTTGAGCTGCATACGGATATTGTTTTCGGTCAGATCTTCTTCCACCACGCGCGCCTTTGCGTTTACGCACGTCCGAATCATCTCGTGCACGAGCGCATTGGCGCGGTCGGTGAGGACGGACGGCATCTGCTCAAGCTTTGCGACAAGGTGCGGGGCGTAGAGCAGGGCAGTCTTGACGACTTCTGCCATGCCGCTGCGGTATTCGCCGTCGGGCAGACTCGTCACGAACTGCGGGCAGACGTGGATTTTCTGCGCCGGAAAGAACGAGCCGACCATGTTCTTGTAGCTGGAAAAGTCGCAGCCGGTTTTGCCGCCGACGGACGCATCCACCATGCACAGGAGCGTGGTCGGCACCAGCTCGCAGTGCGCCCCGCGCTTGAACACCGACGCGGCAAAGGCGGTCATGTCGGTAATCACGCCGCCGCCGATGCCGACAAACACGGCGGAACGCTGTGCGTTGTGGTCGAGTGCGGCAGCCACGATGTGCAGTACGCTCTCAATCGTCTTGAACGGCTCGCCGCTTCCCAGGACGACAAGCACGTCCTTGCCGCGCGTCCCCACGAATCCGCGCGAAAAATCCTTGCCGCCGTCCTTAGCATGGAACAGGTGCGTGAACGGCTGGACGGATTCAAGCGCGCAGATCGTCTCGTCGGTCACGAATATGCGCTGTGGCAGGTCGGTGTTGCCCGCCGCGTAAAAAATGCCGTTCAAATCAGGCGCGCCCTCGTAAAAACGGATGAACGTGCGGTCAGTCCCCGGATGCACCGGCGGATACTCCACGATTTTCTCTTCGTACTGCATACGGTATTCTAGGCGAAAACGCGGAGATTTTCAATGCTTGGGGCGGCTGTGCTGTCAGTCTGCTACCAAACTGGCATTGCAATTGTTGCAAGAAAAGTCCGTTGTTACGACGGGGGCGTGACATTTCGGACAGAAGTATTTTCCCGGCGCGCTGTCTTTAACGGCGAGCTTTTTGCCATTTATGCACACCGTACCATCTGAATTTACGCGCACAGTGTCAGATGTTTCAGTTTTGCTTTCTGAGGACGAAGCACTTGATTTTTCAGCCGCACCCACCGAATTTAGTTTTGAAGGAATTTCATCAAGCGCATACAATTTGTCTTTTATCGCTTCTGTTGACTTTGCAAGGCAGATGACCGTCGCAACAAATCCGTAGAAAACAATGCAAAAAATGAGCGACAGAAGGCAAAAGATTATGATTCCAATAAAAAAGCTAAAAATTCCCTTACCGACCCCACCGCGGCTCATGCTGGCGAAAAGTATGCCGCCTGCAATTCCGTCGATGACAATCGTCAAGATGACAAGGATTTTTATCCAAGCCTCAAATTTTTCCCGCAGCCATTGAATCATATAAAACTCCTTGTGAAAAGCGTATTTCTATAACACTTTCACCTCATGATATACGTTTAAAAACGTATGTTATGCTATCATATTACAGTTATTAAGTCAATTGTCCGCTTTGTCATACGCCGATTAGGGTACGATAATGCCATGGGCTTTCGGGACGTGCTTCGGGATGAGATGGCGTATCAGGGGATTACGGCGCGCGAGCTTGCGGAGCGGGCGGGCTTGCGCAAGCGGACGGTGGATAATTATGTGATGGCGGACGCGCAGGAGCCGAGCGTGACGAACGCGCATAAAATTGCGACTGCGCTCGGTGTTTCGGTGGAATATCTTGTGACGGGGCGGGAATACGGCGGCATCGTTCCTATGACGGGCGAGGTGCTTGATTTGGTGCGGAATTTTGCACGTCTGCCGTCCGACCGCCGCGAACTCGTGCTGCGCTTGGTGAAAGACCTTGGCGGTCATGAGGAAACATAATGCGGAAACGCGGCTGCGGTGCGGAATGGGCAAACGAGCAATCGTCCACTGTCGTACTAACGCGGGTATGTTTTAGAGACGGTGTATAGATTCACTATATGCCGCAGGTACATAGACTATGTGCCGTAGGTAAATAAGTTATGTTCCTCAGGTACATAGTCTATAGGCTGTAGATACATTGATTATGTGCCACAGTCGAAGTGATGTGCGGGGATTGAGCGGCACGGGCGAATGCTCCCGTACCGCACGGGTTATTTCAGTTGCAAGTCCTTTAGGTACACGCTACGAGGTTTCTCATTCGGTGTGTAATAATTCAGTATGCCACTGCCATTACTTACGGTTATAGACCAGCGCACACCGAGTTCCTGCATCTTGTCTCGGACGGACTGGGCAAGTACGGGATTTCCCCAAAGGTCGCTGCTAGCGGGTGCGCGGCAATTATGGCTTGCAAGCTCCGTGCGCAGCGCGTCGTACTCGTCGGTCATAAAGTAATAGTACGAAACGCCGTCGATTTTGACTTCTATGTTGCGATGCACGATGCTATTCTTTTTTCCGTCCGCGTTCTTTGCCTTGCGCACGATGCGGAACGAGCATGGGTCGGGACCGACGAGTCCTTCGTATTCGGCGGGATTGAGGTATCGCCGGAGGTACACGGGGAACGCCGTGTGCAGGTCGGAATTCTCTCCGCCACGCAGGACACGGCAGGAAACTTTTCCGCCGTACTGTCCGCCTGAGCTGAACATTGATTCCCCGTAGTCCGGGCCGTGCGGGTTGCTGTTGTTTCCGCTTGCCGCGTAATAGGTGCTGCTGTACCAGTCCCAGCACCATTCGGAACGCCCCGCGCCCATCTGTTCGATGCCGTCAGCAGTTTTGGCGTTTTTTGCTTTCACCGCGTCGTCACTGCCGCTGTACTTGTATGCTTTCTGCTTCTTGCCGCCGCGCGCCGCATATTCCCACTCTGCCTCCGTGGGAAGCCTGTAGCCGTCCGCTTCCCAGTCGCAGGTGACGTTCGGGAATTCTACGCGATACTGCTTTGAATAGGTGATCGCGTCCTTTGATCCGTTTGAGGCATAGCACGGCGTAAGCCCCTCGGACACGCTCCTGCGGTTGCAGTACAGAATCGCGTCGTACCAGGTGACGTTCTCGACGGCGGTTGTTTTCCAGTTCATCCGCGGTACGCGCGTTCCCGTCCGGCGTTCCTCGTAGCCTTCTGGGTACGCGCCTATCTCGTTCATCCACTCGTCAATCGTGACTTTCAGGCGGCTCATAAAGAAGCCGTCAACCGTCACCGTGTGGACGGGCGCGGCATCCTTAAAAGTGTCGTCCTTGCTTCCCATTTGGAACGTGCCGCCTTCCACGAGTACCATGGAATTCGGCTTGCTGCTTTGGGCGGGAAGTGCTGCCGCACAAAGCGCGGCAGCTAGCACGGCGATTGTTTTTGCATGTTTCATCATTTGCTCCTTGCGTTTTACGTCCGCGCGACGATTACATGCTTTATGCTTTGTGACGGACGGGTTCTACTCATATAGCACAAACGCCGCCCAATAGTACGGATGCGAATAATATTCGCTTTTTTGGAATTCCGCCTTTGTCCGACGGTATGCCTGTTCATAGTCCATGCCGTTCTGTTTGACTTTCTTGTACATACTAGCCATGAATTCTGCGGTTGCCTCATCGTCCACGCCCCAGAGCGTCACGCCTACACGCTGCCCTCCTGCGACCATGAATGCCCGGTTCAGCCCAATCATGCCGTCTCCGATCCTCACTTCTCCAAGCCCTGTCTCACAAGCGGAAAGACACACTAAATCCGCATCAAGGTTGAGCAATGAGACTTCCGAAATTGTCAGATAGCCGTCTTCAGACGATACGCCTCCCAGCTTGCCGGATACTTCCGAAAATAAAATGCTCGACATAGTGGCAATCGATTTGTCAAAATGGCCATGACAGGCAAAATGCAACAGAGGATATGTTGAGAGCGTTCCGTTCTTTGAAAGTTGTTTGACTGTTTGTTCTGACGCGGCTTCTTGAACATATTGCTCATACCCTTTTCCCTTAAACACATTGTCTTTTAGGGTATTTAATTCCGTCAATGTTCCTGGCAAATCCTTCAAGTTATTTTCTGTCGGCAAGGCAAATCCGCGCCTCTTGCCTCGTTCCATGTCCTGCATAGAGAATGTCCTGCGATGCTCTTCCTCGCTCATGTTTGCATCGTACCACGCCGCGCCGAACGCGAGCATTGAAAGCTCTTCGTTTCGCGTGGAGTCTGCAAGCATACTCACCGAAACGGACGGCGACAGCGCGAGCGCGAACTGCTGGCATAGCATTTTCGCGTCCTCATTCTTGCGCAAGATGTCGAACGGCAAGAATGCAAGGTTGCCATCTGGAACTATGAGCAACTGTTTTGCTCCTTGCAGATGCGGCAGCGCAGGGACTATCAGTTTTTCGTACAACTCATTGCGCACATCTTCAAACACGACTTCGGGCATGGGCTTTGCACGAGAGGTCTTGGGGATAACGTTATCGCGCAGTTTTGTGATGGCGGCATTAAAGTCGTAGCCGTCGTCCAGCGGAATCGCCGTGACGGATTTATCCGTGATGACAAGGCAGTAAGAGCCGAGTGCTAGCGTTTTCCCCTGCATATCGGTGTTTTCTAGTATCGTGGGACTCCACAGCACGTATTCAAGTATCGCAGTGTCTTTTCCGCACCATTTTTGCGCGGACTTTGCAGAAACTGTCTGCGGATTGCGTAACTGCGCATACTGCGGAATGCGCTTTCCGATTGCATCGTCAAGCTTTGCGAGCGATTTTTCCGCGGTGGCGATGTTTTTCTCTGCCTGCGTGAGTTTCTTTTTGTCCCTGTCTTTCAGCTCAAGGTTGTTCTGATTCTCGATTTCTTTTCGGGCGGACGCGATTTTCGCGTGCAGTTCTTTTATCTGCTCGCGTTCCCCGTCCGTTACGCCGTCAAGCGATACCGCCCGTTCAAGTCCTATCTCGTCTAAAAAGCCTCGGCTGCGGAGCATTTCCGCGTACTCAAAGGCCTTTGCGGGATTGTCATGCCGCGCCTCAAAATCAACGCCGTAATAATACACCGGCAGTGATTTCCGCAGGAGGTCGGACTTTAGGGAAGTCATATCAAGCCGCGCGCGCTCCACGGTGTCGGCGGCAAGGGCGATTGTGTCACGGATAAATGATGTGTCGATGTCGTAATGAAATACTTTTGAGTCTCTTAAAATCAGATTGAGGCTTGTTATGACCTGATTATAATTCGTCGCGTTCTTGAACCCAACGTAGGCTTTTCTGAAACTTTCGACCGCCTGCTTTGCGTCATTTTGCCCTGCATAGTGCCAGCCAAGATTGACATATTCAATCGCCGTATCTATGCTGTTGTCACCGCAACGCTCTTTATAGACATTGATTGCCGCTTTATACAAATATTTTGCATCTTCATAATACCCCAAAATGTCATATATACGCGCTATGCTGTCATACGCCATTGCCGTCGTTTTTGTTTCATAACCGAAAATTTCATAGCTTATGTTGTTTGCCTTTCGGTAACAATCAATAGCAGTCTGATAGTCTTTTTTGTTTTCGTGTATGCTGCCGATTAAAAGATAGCACCGCGCGACCTCAATGTGCGTTTCGCCCACCAATCTTTTGTACATATCCAACGCCTGATTAAAATAGGCAAGCGCAGTGTCAAAGTCGTTCTTGCTGCGGTACACAGCTCCTAATTGTTCGTAACATAGCGCAATGTCAAAATGTGAATTACCAAAAATTGCCCGGTTAATTTCAAGACTTTTTTCAAGATTCGCAATGGCACGGGAGTAGTCTCCCATCGCCTGATATACATGTCCAATGTTCAGATATGCCTTAGCCGTGTAGACATTTTCCTCGCCATATACAGTCTGATATATCTCAAGTGATTTCCCGTAATAATGCAGTGTCTTATCGTAGTTGCCAAGCCCCCAATAAATACGCCCTTTTTCGTTGTATAACATAGCAAAATTTGACGATAGGGGAGGTAGCAGTTCGGTGTAGATTTGTTCCGCAGTATCGTTTGCCCAAAGCGCGTCTTCATACCATTCTGTATCAATATAGACCGTCGCCAAAGCACCTAGCGTATGCGCGGCTTCATAACTAGCCGACCCCGCAATACTTTTGCGAATGTCCAATGCTTTCAGAAAATAATCTATTGCCTCTTCGTAGTTTCCCAGTAAATAGTTTTCTGCCGCAATATCGTGATAAGAATCCGTCGTCTCAAGGTGATTTTCTCCGAACACTTTTTGTCTGATTGCCAATGCTTTTTGAAAGTAAGACAATGCGCTTTTATAATCGCACTTAAATTCATACACCAACCCAATGTTTGCATAACACTTCGCTGTGTCTTTGTGATTTTCTCCGAATATGCTTTTCCGCAAAGAAAGACATTTCTGATAATATTTCAACGCGGTGTTATAATCTGAGCCGTTGAAATATGCGTCGCCGATTTCAAGAAGAGCGTTTGCCGCACTTGCTTTGTCGCCCTGCGGAGAATCATAAATTGCAAACGCTTTTTCAAGCCATGAAACCGCAGTCTGATAATCCCTCATCTGAGAATATGACACACCAAGAAGGAAATAATTATCCGCAGTACACAAATGATGTAGTCCATATACTTTTTCGTAAAGGGGAACGGCTTTTGTGTAATATGATATGGCGGAGTCATAATCTCCCGCACCAAAATAATTGTTGCCCGCTTCAAAGAACGCGGATGCTTCGTCGGCTGTCTGCGCAAACAATGAGTAAACAACAAAAAGAGAAGCGACAAAAATAAGGTTTTTCTTATGGTTCATGTGAGGTTTCCTTTGCTAATATAGGTGAATCATGTCCAATTCGGGTTTTTCTTCTGAGATTTCTATGTCGTCGTTACCGTCTGTACGACATGCCAATAAAATTAAAAACAATAATATAACCCCGACTGGTATTAGAGTTTCTAGTAAAGTGAGTGTTAAAGATTTTTTGTTAATAAAAATAAGCCACAAAACAATTCCAACACATCCTCCGAGCGAGCAAACAACCATAACTGCGCTCGCCCACATATTTACTTTTGAAACGGAAAAATCAAATGCCTTTGTCGGGCACAGCCTTTCGCGCATCGTTCCTTTTGGATTCAGGTACACATCATAGAGCGGTCCGATTTCCGACCTTTCCAACAAAGAGACGTGCGTTTCCCAGTTTTTCTGCCAAAACTTTGACCCTTTGTTTACCATGTGCCATGCGATAGAAAAGAAGAAGCCAAGCCCCGACAATGCGGAAATGGCAGGTATGAATAAATCATATGTGTAAGAGCATTCTATGTATTTACAGAGAACATGAAAAAGAGCCGTGTAAATGACTGTGATAAATGCCCAGAAAAATCCCGTCCGCTTCCAGTACAAGTTAATCTCAAACTTGCGGATTTCCTGCGCTTCTTTCAACGCCTGAAACCGTTTTCTTTCGCTGTTTGATTCCTTGTCATCGGGGAACAAAGAAAGATATTCGTCTGTTTTGGTTATGCGGCTCGCCTTTTTTTTCTTTTCGTCCATGATGTCTGCTCCTGAAAATATAAGTCCTTGCGGTTTTTTGACCGCAAGGACTTTGGAGTTTGTCTTAAATACTAGTTTGTCAAAATCTGGAAGCAACTGTCCCATCGGGACGTGTTTTTTATGATAACATAAAATCTTTCCGTCCGGCGAGGATAGAAGCAGACGTAACAGTCCAAGTCGTAGCTTGTGTCCCGTGCGACAAGATTCCAGTTTGAGTCGTACACATACAAATCCAAGTCTGCCCAATCAACGGAATCGATGTATATTTCTGCGGGTCTGTTCGCATAAAAAGGCACAATGAAGCGTGTCGTTCCATTATATCCATACGCCCAGCTGTATTGATACTTTGGTCCGCCTACCGCACCTCTCGTGCCGCTTTTCTTTACCAGCCTTTCAACTTCGGAAATCCATTTTGCGAGCGTTTTGTTCTTTCCCACAAGTTTCTTGCCGTCTTCAAGCAATTTTTCGGCTGTATAGCCACTCTCGCTTGCAGTCTTTTCGTTATCCGCCTTTGTCCCCTGCTGTTCAGCAGACACGTCGAGTTTCTGTGTGGGAACTTGTGCAAGAATTTCTGCCGCTCCGATGAGGGCAGAAGCCGAATTGTTCGCGTACCCGTATTTTGCAAGTGCGTAAGCCGTCTGCAATGATGTGATTTCATCGGACGCTTCCCGCTCAATGGAAGGCTTTTCCTCTTCCACTTCTTTTTGTGCAAAGACAGATGTCGCACTCATCACACACAATGCTAGGATTGTTGCCAATCTTTTCATAAAATAACTCCTCTGCGTTTTCCGTCCGCACGACGATTGTCTCCCGCCTTACGGGAGACGCTCCCCTCGTGTTGGGGGAACATCTCCCTCCGCCCGTAGGGAACGTCTCCCTACGCCCGTAGTGAATGCCTCCCTACGGGCGAGTGGAATGTCTCCATACGCTCGGTGCGGCGGTCAGCCTTTGACTGCCGTGCAGGAAACCGGGGCGGTAACCGTGCGCAGTTCCTTGAGTGCGATTCCGCCGGCCGTGTACTTCGTGCGCACGATGACCGTGCACGCGCCCGGCGGCACGTCTGCGGGGACGCGCGCGATGAGCTGGCTCGGCTTGTTCACGCTCAGGCGGCGGGTCACCTTGTGCTCCGTGCCGGACGAATCCACGACGAACACGCCCTGCGCGTCGTCCGCCTCGTCAACCTTGATCCTGCTGCCGTCGATGATGATGTCGTCGCCGATTGTCAGCGTGCCGTCCGTCCTGCCGGTTGCCGTGTCGGTTATGAGCGTGATCTCCGCGCTGCTCGCCTTGGTGCCGAGTACGCGCACGCCCACGCCCTCCAGCGCGTCGCGGAACGCCGCCGTCGGCACGAGGTCAACCGTCCGCTTGTGCGCCGCCGGGTCAAAGGGGCTGCCCGCGTTGGTCCACACGCCCGCCACGCGCGGCGACACCTGCACCAGGCCGTCCATGAACGAGCAGCCGGACAGCACGATCTCCCGCACCTCCTCGTCGCGCCGGTTGAGTACGGCGAGGATGGTCTCCTTGCGCAGCTCGCTGCCCGCCGCCACGATGCGGTTGGCCACGTTCTCGTTGCGCCTTGTCTGGAGCCGCGTCAGCACGTCCGCGATGCAGTCGTTCTCGTCGTCCTTGGTCAGCACGTTCGGGCGCAGGTACACGTCCCACTGATGTTCTTTTGCCATGTTCTTCTTCCTTGCGCGCTTTCCGTCCGCGCAGACGGTTTATAATTGGATAATGCCGCTTCCTATCAGCTGAACATATTCTTAATACTGTTTACCGCTCCTTTTACGAGAGAGCTTTTGTATTGCTTTTTGAAGCCACATTTATTGCAGATATAGACCGTCGTCTTGTTGCCGAACGCCGCCCCTCCGACTGCACCTATCGGGCCTAAAAGCAGTCCGCCGATAAGAGCCTTGCCGAGCGTATTTCCCGCGCCTGCATTTTCTTTTGCCATGCCCCACATTTCTCCGCAATTTGGACATCGATTAGGAATGCCGTCTTTTCCGACGAGTTCTTTTCTTGCGGCGTATACGTGGTTCGCACTTCTGAGTTTCTGCACAGCGTTTAAAATTTTTACTTTGTCGCCACCACCGAGTACGTCGATACGGTCAAGGTCGGGCGCGGTCAATCCGACGAGCGCATCTTCTGTGTCGAATCCTTCGGACTTTAGGATTTGTTCGCAGGATTCAAGACTGTTTTCTATAATCCAATTATGGAAAAATTCGTTGCCGCTTCCTTTCGCGCTTTCCGAAACACCCTGCGCGGTGCCACATTCCGGGCAGAACTTTGCGCCGTCCTCAATTTCTTTTCCACAGTTCTTGCAAAACATTATGTGCCTCCTCGTTTGCTGTGTGTTTTTTGGGTATCAATATGCCGTATTGTGGCGATGTCATTTTTTTCCGCGGCCGTTATGAGCGCATCGTCATTCTTGTCCGCATATGCACTTGCCGCCGCCAGCGCGCACAGCACGAACGCGGCGATTGTTTTGATGTTTCTTTTTTTCATCATACATAACACCTCTGCGTGTTACGCCCGCTCACTTGATGAGGTAACGGGAGGCGCAGCCCACGGCTTCACCTCCAAGGATGTGTTCCTGCACGACCGTATGCTTTCCATTCACAACCTTGCTTGTTTACACTGGTGACTTTGACAGCAAAAAATTTGATTTGCGTCTCTCCCCAAGTTGCCCCGCTTATAAACTCAAGCGTTATGAAGTAAATCTCCCCTTTCTCAACCGAAAACTTCGACAAAGCTTTGTTTATAAGTTCACGGTCACGGTTTGATGGTTTTGAAATATCGGAGATAAACGTAATATCGTCCGCTGCTGACAGGGCATTGAGACCTGCACGCATTTCGTCATCAGACCCGTTGATAGTTATATAGTCTATGGACACTCTATCGCCGTTATCCATAAATATCTCCATGCAAAAAATCGGCAGACAAACCGACAATAACAAACAGAGTGCTAACATGTTTCTTTTCATAAGATGCTCCTTAATGTGGTATGCCACATTCTTCTCATTCATATTTCCGCTAAGTCTCTCAATTTTGGAAAAGTTTTTCCGTTTCTAAATTCATAATAAAGGCGCGTTATATTTTGATGATTTCTTTCCCTGTCATCATAATTATGTAATGTAAGCAATGAGTCGTGCATTTTTACATCAGAAGATACGATCTCGTCCAAATCCCGGTCAAGAAGTTTCTCCACTTTTCTCGCACGGCCCATTCTGGCTGTTATCGATTTTAGCGTGTAATGCTTGCCGTCTGAATGCGTTTTCTTTTCCAAAAAATCTCTGAATTGTGCTTCGTCCATAGTCCCTTATCCTGCTTTTCCATTGAGAATATTAACGGAAATCCATTGAATAACATAATGAATTTCCGTGTTGTTTGTCAATGTTATTCCATGTACTTTGTAGAAATGATTGAACAGGAATATCAGGAGCAGCTGGATTCTGTGCTCGCGCGGCTTCGCGAGGAGCGGCTGAAAGCGAACATGTCTCAGATTGAGCTTTCGTTTGCGGCGGGGCTTTCACAGAATCAAGTGAACTGCATCGAATCCGGCAGGAATATTCCGAATCTTTATACGTTGATAAAAATTTGTGGCGCGCTGAAAATCCGCCCTGAAATCCTTTTCAAAACGCCGAATGCGGAGCGCGAAAAAACCTGCGATGAAATCATCTTGCTCGTGAAGAAACTTGTCTGATTGCTTTGTTCAGTATTTCCTGCTTTCTATTGCGGCGAACGCGTCGATCACGCCCTGTACGCGGGCAAGCTCGCGCGTCAGGATTTTCTCGTAGTCGAGTTTTCCCGTGCTGATCCGTTCGCGCTCGTCTTCCCACTGCTGGATGTCGGAGAGCCAGAGGAAGCGGAACGCGCTCGTGTTCGCTTTTTCCGCCCACAGCTTTGCCTCGCGCCAGTAGTACAGCCCGGTCTCATAGCACGACTTTGTTTTTTGCAGCTGATCGAGGTAGATGTCTTTCCAGGGTGCGTCGTAAAAATGCGCGACGGCGTGGTCGTAGGTGCATCCCAGCCGCATGTACTGCTCGATGATCTTGAGGTTGACGTGCATCATGAAAAGGTAGCGGTATTTTTCCCAGTCGCGCTCGTCGTTGATTTTTGCGGCCGCGTACAGGGGATTGGCGAAGTCTGCGGCGACGGCTTTCTCAAGCCAGTAGATGTTCTCCATCACGTCGTCGGGGTACTGCTGATAATGCACGTGGAACAGCCGGTAAAAGTCCTCTTTGTATTTTGCCACGTAGGCGAACGAGGGCAGGGCGGCGACGAGCATGACGGCACAGACAAACCATTTTTTCACGCTTTGAGTATCGGCAGGTTTTCCAGCTCTTGAGAGATGATTTTTGCGACGCGCTCCTTGCTTTGGGTCGCATCAATGCGGACGATTCTCATGCCGTTGCCTTGTGGCGTACCGTCGTATTCGGCGATGATGCGCTCGTAGCGTTCAGCGGTGGCTTTCTGAAAGTCGATTTTTTCGTACAGTTCGGGCTTGCCGCGTCCGAGCACCCGTTCGAGCGCGCGCGCCGGGTCAATGGCGAAGAAAAAGAGCAGCTGCGGCAGGGGAAACGGCGCATTGAGCGCGCGCGGCAGCTCTTCTCCGCAGGTGACGCTCTGGTAGGCGAGGCTGGAGAAAAAATAGCGGTCGCTCACGGCGATTTTGCCCCGCGCGCACTGCGCGGCAATGCCGTTCTCTGCTCCCCACAGATGCTCCGCGCGGTCGGCGGCAAAGAGATAGGCGGCGGTGCGCGGGTCTACGGTAACGTCGCCGCGCAGCATCGTGCGCAGGAATCTGCCGGTCGGCTCGTCCGTCGGCTCGGCGGAGAAGAAGAACCGTTCCGCGTCGTCGCGTGTCCTGAGCAGGTCGATTTGGGTGGTCGTTCCCGCGCCGTCAATGCCCTCAAAGACAATAAAGTTTTGTAATACCATGCAATGCACCTGTTTTTCTGCCGATATTATCAAAGAAGATTTTGCCATGAATTCCCGGAATCAGCGCATAAGCGTTGGCAGCATTATTTTTATCCTCATGCTGTTTGCGGCGGTCGCGGTCATACGGCCGGTGTATATCCGCGTGGGAAACGCATTGTCTTCGTTGGAAAGGCAGCTGGTCGAAAAAGCGGAGACCCTGACGGGATTTTCGTTTTCGTACCAGTCGCTCTCGCCGTCCATTCTATCAGCAATCGGCATAAAAGGTATAGTGGTCTCGGACCGGACTTCGGGCAAAAAAATGGCGGAAATTCGGCGCGTTACGGTCGCCTACCGCTTCTGGGATTTTTTCTCGGCGAACCCCGCCTATGCCATCCGCTCGGTGACGGTGAACGGCGTGACGGTTGAGTACGATATGCTCAGCGACAAGGAGACGTTCCTGCGTCTGGTCGGCGTGTTCAGGAAGGACGACGGGGATCATGCCGACCGCGCCGCCCGTCATTTTGACCTGCGCACGTTCAACATCGACGTGCCGTTTTTGGTGCAGGTGAAGAACCTGTCGTTCCACTATTCCGATGCGCATAATGACGTGCTCGCCACGCTCAAGAACCTTTCGCTGCGCAACAGCTTTAACGCGAGCGGCGTGACGGCGCGTGGGAACGGCAGGGCGCGGTACTTTACGCCGCACCTTGCGGCGGACGGCAAGCCCGTCGTGATGGCGGTGAATTTTGACATCAACGGCACGGTCATGCCTGAGATTGACGGCAGCTCGGCAATGGTGCGGCTTTCGAGCGCGAGCAATGCGGACGCCACCGTGTCGCAGATGGACGTGCTCGTCAATTACGACGACTTTGTGTTGCAGATGCGCTCAATGCGTTCGGTCATGCCGTATGCGGCGGTTGCCCGGCAGGATTTTCGGAACAAGGCGTTTTCGGTTTCGGGGACGTTCGACCATTTCAATCCGTATCAGCTGGTACGCATTCAGCGCGCGCCCCGGTACATTCAGATGTTCTCCGGCACGCGGCTGACGGGGACGGCTTCGTTTTCGTATGCGGACCGACAGATTGCCTACAAGACTGACCTGTTTGCCGACATAACGCCGTCGTTGCTCGGTGGGGACGTGCGGTTGCGCGCGGTCGTGGCGGGTGACAAGGAGCATGTGCGTTTTGATACGCTTTCCACGACGGGGAGCGTCGTGCAGGCGCAGTTTTCCGGCGACTTTGACATCAGGAAGATTCAGCCGTCGGGCATGCTTTCGTGCGACTATTACGTGCTGCCCAACGGGAACGCGCTTTCCGGCGAGGTCTATTTTGACCCGCTGTCCGAAGGATTCATGCTGTTCTCGCCCCAGCTGTTCCTGGGCGAGCGGAGTCTGTCTGCCGTGGAGGCGACGCTCGTGCCGCGGAACCGTTCGATTGACGTGACGGCTTCGTTCAGTGACTATGCGCACGCGGACTATGACGAGGCGGGGCAGGTTACCGTTTTGGGAAGCTGCGTGTTTGAGCAGCGGCCGTACATACAGGCGCAGGTCTCCGTGCACAACGTGTTTTTGGACAGCGCCGCGCAGATCGGCGCGTTTTTTGCCAAGGAGCGTCAGGCGCGGACGATTGCTTCGCTTGCGCCGAGTCTTGCGCCGTACATCATGGCAGACCCGTTCGACATCTACCTGTGGTCGGACTTCCGCGATTTTACGTTCAACGCGCCGCTGTGTCTGGTCGCGAACACGACGAAAGACCGTGAGATGTTGCTGTTCGGGGCGAACGGCTCCAATCAGACGGTGCAGCTGACGCAGTTCGACTTGCAGTTCGGCGGAATCAGCGCGAACGCGGCGATGACGGCGGATTTCTCAAGCGGATTCGACAATTTTTCGTTCTTCGGCGATTTCGTCGTGAATGCCGTGCCGTACCGGCTCAACGGCAGGTACGATTCGGGGTGGCTTTCCGTTGCAGGCGACTACGATTTTGACGCGATGGTCGCGTTCGGCGACGACCGCTTTGGCTCGGTGCGATTCGCGTCGCTTCCCGTATCGCTCGGAAAAATCATCGGCTCGCTGTCCGCAAACGCCACGTTCAGCTGGACGGATTCCAGCGACTTCACCGTGGAGCTGGTGCAGTTTGAGGCGGAGGACAGTTCCGGCTTTTTCCGGGCGAATCCGCGGGTCGCCTGCGCGGGCACGCTGAACCGCTACGGCTTTATGATGCACGACCTGACGTATTCGGACGCGGTTTCCTTGCTGCACGGCAGCGGGAATGTCCTGTGGAACATGAACGGCCGCATGTTCGATTCCGTCCATATCGACCTGAACGCCGCGAGCGCGACCACGAATGAGACGCTCACCCTGCGCGCCGATGCCTCCAATCCCGGGCAGCGGGCGTTTTCGGCGGATGCCATAAAGAACGATTTTTACTTCACCGCGCAGGCGGACGTGGAGCGGTTTCCGCTCGCGCGTTTTTTGGGCGACCAGAATGCGGACAACACGCTTTCCGCTTCGGCGACGGCGAGCGGCACGGTGAGCAATCCGTTCGTGTCGCTGAACGTGCGCAATGTGAGCGCGGGGCTGTACGGTTCTTCGCTCGTGGCGCACGGAAACGCCGTCCTTGACGACAGCGGCGTGAGCGTGGAGGATCTGTCGGCAAGCTGGGCGCAGCTCAAGGTGACCGATGCCCGGGCGCAGTTCAACCCGGCGGATTTTTCGGGAACGGCGACGATTCCGTTTTCCGGCACCGTGCTGAACGAATCGTTCTCAGTCCCGCTGACGGTTTCCGTTTCCGGCGTGCCGCCCGTGGAGAAATGGCGGCCGCCGCAGTATTATACGGTTTCGCTGCGTTCCGCCTCCGTTTCGGGCGGGCTGTTTCCCTCGCCGTTCGCCTTTGACCTGTCGCTCATGCGCGTGCCCGGCCGGTTCGACCTGTTTTCTCAGGACGGCGACGGCATCGCGGCGACTTGGTTTGACGGCGGCACGGTGGCGGCGCGGTTCGGCGACGATATGCCCGTGCAGCTGGAGCTTGCGGGGCAGGTTTCCAAGCAGCACCTGAATCTTGCCATCACGAATCTGCGCAGCGACCTTGCGGAGCTGGCTTCGGTCGTCACGATTCCGTTCATTACGATTTCGCAGGGCGACGCGCACGGCTCGCTCACGATCAGCGGCATGCCTGCCGACCCCGAATTCGACGGCTCGCTCGTCCTGGACGATCCCGCCTTTACGATTCCGCTGGTTTCGCAGGCGGTGTTCCGCGCCGACCGCATTGCCGCCGCCATCGTGCAGAGCGTGCTGACCGTGCCGCCGACCAAATGCACCACAAAGACCGGCGCGGTGAACGTCGATGCGCGCGTCGAATTCAACCGCTGGAAAATCGGCCTGATCGACCTTGGCTTGCGGACTCCCGAGCGCAATTACGTGCCGGTCGATATGACGCTCCCGCTCATCCGCTACAAAGGCTCAGTCGGGCTGGACGACCTGAATATCACGCTTGAGGGCACGGACATGACCGTTTCCGGCAAAATCGAGCCAAACGATGCCGACGTTGAGGTGGTGCTTTCGTCATTGCAGGACACGCTTTCCGGCACGGATTTCTTTTCGCTGTTCTCATTCAAGCGCAACGGCGACGCGGCAGAAGAGCGTCAGCCGTCCCCTATCGTGGTGACCGTGGATTTGGGCATCCGGATCGGGCAGCGCGTGCAGATGCTGTTCAATCCGTTCTTGCGCGGCATTGTCGTGCCGAACACGATGCTTTCGCTCACGTTTGACGGCGCGAGCGGCAATTTCAGCCTGAAAGGCGATGTCGCGCTGCGTGGCGGGCAGATTGTCTGGCTCAACCGCAACTTCTACATGAAAGAAGGCCGGATTGTCTTCAACGAGACGCAGGATTTGATTGACCCGCGCGTCACCGTCCGCGCGGAGACACGCGAGCGCGACACGAACGGCAGCCCGGTCACGATCACGCTTTCTGCGGTGAATCAGCCGGTCAGCGCGTTCACCCCGCAGTTCAGCGCGTCTCCGGCAAAGTCCGAGGCGGAAATCATGACGCTGCTCGGTCAGGTCATCACTGCCGACGCGGAGAGCGCGGGGCAGTTCGGCGGGGCGGCGGGCGATATGCTGTTGCAGTCCGTCGTCATTAACCGGATTGAGAATGCGTTGCGCGAAACGCTGCGCTTTGATATATTCTCCATACGGACGAATTTCTTGCAGAACGTGGTCAAGGTGAACACCGACCGGAATTTTGCCGACCGCCGCACGAGTTTTAGTAACTATTTTGACAACTCGGCTGTTTATATTGGAAAATACTTCGGCAGTTCCCTGTATGCGGACGCGCTCATGCACTGGACGTATGACGAGACGAAATCGGGGGACAGCGGCTCGGTGGGAAATCTTGTGTTCCAGCCGGAATTCAGTCTGGAAATGGCATCTCCGTTTGTCAATATCCGCTGGGGTATCGCGCCGAATATTGAGGCTATCCAGAACAATCTGTGGGTTCCGTCTACGTCCATAACGTTGTCGTGGAAGTTCTCGTTCTGAACGGCAGTGGGTGTTGTTTTATAGAAAAAAGTGCGTGTTACAGGAGTTGCTATGCGCCGTCTGGTTGCTTGTTTTATTGCTTTTTCCCTTTCGTTTGCTTCGGTGTCCGCCTTGTTTGCGCAGGATGCGGAGGCTGCGGGAACGGAAACTGATGCCACCTGGTATTACGGCAAGCTGATAAAAGATGTTTCGTTCAAGGGGCTGAAAAGCGTCAGCAGCAAGGATGTTGACGGCATTACGAGCGGGTTCGTCGGGCGCAGGTTCACGGACGAGCTGTTCGCCGACATGATTGACCGCATTTACGCGCTCGATTTGTTTGACGACGTTGAGCCGGAGGCGTTGCCTGGCGACGCGCGGCGCAACACTGTTTCCATTGTGTTTACGGTTACCGAACGTCCCGTGGTGAGCCGCGTGCTGTTCCGCGGCAACCGTTCCGTGCGCGCCACGGAGCTGAAAGATGCCATTTCCACCAAGGAAAAAGACGTTTTTATCGAAAGCAAGATGCTCAACGACGTGCGTGCCATCCGCGTGGAATATCTGGGCAAGGGGTTCACCAACGTGCAGGTCACGTCTTCGGTCAAGGAGACTGACCGGGGCGTGGAGGTGACGTTCGTCATTGACGAGGGACGATCGTCGGTCATCGCGACCATCGACTTCCGGGGAAACAAGGTCTATTCGGCAAAGACGTTGCGCGGAAAAATCAAGCTGAAAGAAGTCGGCTTGTTCAGCAAGGGCGCGTTCCAGGAGTCGATGCTGGAGGCGGACAAACAGGCGATCGTGGCGTACTATCAGAACAACGGCTACATTGATGCGTCGGTAATTGACGTGACGCGCGAAGTCACCGTGAACGAGAAAAAGGAGCGCGACGAGCTGACCATTACGTTCGTCATACAGGAAGGCTCGCAGTACACGTTCGGCGGCATTACTTTTGTGGGCAACACGATTTTTACCGACGAGAAACTGTATTCGCTCATGCGCCAGCAGCCGGACAAGGTGTTCAGCCAGACGCGCTTTCAGGAAAGCATCATGGCGATTGCCGACTTGTATTATGAGAACGGCTATACGTCAAACCAGTTCCAGCCGATTCCGTCAAAGGACGCGGAGACGAAGCAGATTTCCTATGTCCTGCAAATCGGGGAGAACGTGCGCAGCCACGTGGAGAACGTCATCATCAAGGGAAATACCCGCACGAAGGATTATGTCATCCGCCGCGAGATGCCCGTGGAGTCGGGGGATATTTTCTCCAAGGCAAAGGTCACGACGGGATTGCGCAATCTGTACAACTTGCAGTATTTCAGCGCGGTCGTTCCCGACATCGTTCCCGGCTCGGAAGACAATTTGGTCGATTTGGTGATTACGGTGGAGGAGCAGTCCACCACGTCGATTGAGTTCGGCGTTACGTTCAGCGGCGTTTCCGATCCCGATGACTTGCCGTTCGCGCTGTTCGTCAAATGGCAGGACAGCAACGTGCGCGGATCGGGAAAGTCGGTCAGTGCCGGGGCGACGGTCTCTACGGATGAGCAGTCAATCAACCTGAGTTACGGGGAAAACTGGCTGTGGGGTATGCCGATCAACACGTCCATAAGCACCAGTTTTTCCCATTCGAGCCTGACGGCGTTGCGCCTGCGCTTTGACGCGGACGGCATTGTTGACGACGATTCGTATTATATGGATTATGATCAGTTCAAATGGTCGCTCGGCCTGTCATTGGGGCACCGCTGGACTCCCGACTGGGCAATCCTTTCGCTTTCCGGCGGCATAACGGGAAGTTTGGTGAACAATATCTACGACGAGGATCTGTACATACCGCTCGACACGGACGTGAGCGAGTACGCGAACCGCTGGGGCTGGCAGAATTCCGTGTGGTCGTCGTTCTCAATCGATGCCCGCGACATCAATTACGACCCGTCGCGCGGCTGGTTTGCGAGCCAGCGGCTGTCCTGGTACGGCCTGACTCCCATCGAAAACGAATATTTCCTGCGCAGCGATACGAAGCTGGAAAAATACCTGACGCTCGTCAACGTGCCGTTCACCGAAAAATGGAGCCTCAAGCTGGTGCTCGCCGCGTACATGGGCTTGTCAATGCAGTTCCCCGCGCCGAACACGGCAATCGGCGAGTCGAGCCGCCTGTACATTGACGGCATGTTCAACGGGCGCGGCTGGACGAACATCTACAACAAGCACCGCGGCAAGGCGTTGTGGGACGCGAACCTTGAGCTGCGGATGCCGATCGTGCCGGGCGTGCTCGCGCTTGACGGCTGGGCGGATGCGGCGGTCATTACCAAGGACGTGTGGCGGCTGAAAGATATTGGCGTGGGCGACTTTTATTTCAGCGTGGGACCGGGAATCCGTTTCTGCATTCCGCAGTTCCCGTTGCGGCTGCTGTTTGCCAACACGTTCCGCGTGGAGGACGGCAGCGTCAACTGGCATGACACGTGGAAATTCGTGCTTTCGTTCAATATTACGAACCGCTAGATTTTTTTGCGGGCTTTTGATAGAGTGGTTGCTATGAAGAAATTGATGGTGCTCAGCGCGCTCGCCGTTTTTGCCTGCGGCGTGGCTTTTTCCCAGCAGATTACGCGCTTCGGTGTGGTGGACACGTCGCGCGTCTATGCCGCATATTTCCGCAACTCCGCGCCGGTGCGGAATTATGAGAACAAAAAGGCTGATTTTCAGAACGAAATCAACAAGCGCACGGACGAAATCCAGAAGCTGCAGCGGCAGAAACTGGACTACCAGAACAGCGGGGACGACAGTGCCGCGCTGCGCGTCGAGGCTGAGATCGCCAAGAAAACCGACAACCTGACGCAGTACACGAACGCAAAGAATATCGAGCTGGAGTCGCTCAAGACTTCGCTGCAAAATTCCGATGCGTTCTACCGGAAATTGTACAGCACGATTGAGCGCGTCGCCGAGCACGAGGGCTTCAGCATGATTCTGAGTTTGCAGCAGGCGAATGCCATTCTGTGGTACAGTTCTTCCGTTGACGTGACGGACAAAGTTATCTCCGAGCTTGGGCTGAACTGAATGGCGCACGCACACGATGCCGTCGTTGCGGGCAGCGTAAAATCCTACAAGAATAACGACGACTCGCCGCTGATGATTCAGTATCAGCAGATAAAGGATCAGCATAAGGACGAGATTCTGTTCTTTCGTCTGGGCGATTTTTATGAGATGTTCAACGACGAGGCGGTGGAGGTTTCGCGTCTGCTCAACTTGACGCTCACGCACCGGGGCGACCGTCCGATGTGCGGCATTCCATATCATGCCTCCAAAGTCTATATCGCGCGCCTGTTGCGGCTTGGCAAAAAAATCGCAATCTGCGAGCAGGTGGGCGAGGTCTCTCACGGCAAGGGGCTGACCGAGCGCAAGGTCATTGAAATCATCACGCCGGGAACGGCGTTGGAAAGCGAATACCTTGACGGCGGCGCGAATAATTTTTTGGCGGCGCTTTTTATGAAGCAGGGGACGGTCGGATTCGCCTACATTGACGTGACGACGGCGGTTTTTTTTGCGACGCACTGGCAGCAAAGCGATATGGACGAGCATTTTTCCAAGGAATTAGGGCGCGCGCATCCGCGGGAGCTGCTGCTGCCGAACAGCCTGCGTGACTGCCGCGCCGTGCAGGAATCGCTCGCGCAGTTCGGGGCGATTGCGGTGTCGTACTATCCCGACTGGAATTTTGACGCCGCGCTGTCGTACCGCCGCCTGACCGAGCAGTTCAAGACGGTCAATTTGCGTTCGTTCATGCTTACGGAGCAGTCGCCGGAAGTCGCGCCCGCAGGATTTTTGCTCGACTACCTGCAAAAGACGGTTTCCACCACTGCGCCCCACGTGAGCGGCATCAAGGTATACAAAGACAGCGATTATGTGGTGCTGGACGATGCTTCGCGCCGCAATTTGGAGATTCTTGCCAACCTGCGCGACGGTTCTGCGCAGTACACGCTGCTTGAATGCGTCTCCCACACGCAGACGGCAATGGGAAAGCGTCTGTTGCGCCAGTGGCTGCTGTATCCGCTGACGGACGAAACGCGCATTGCGGCGCGGCAGGATCACGTGGAGCTGTTCGTCAAAAACCGCCGCCTGCTTGACGCGGTGCGCGAGACGTTCGCTTCGGTGCTGGACATTGAGCGGCTTGCTGGGCGCATTGCCATGGAGCGCGCGCACGCAAAGGACGTGCAGGCGTTGTGCGCCAGCCTGGAATCATGGCTTGCCGTGCGCCGCCTGCTTGAGAACTATAATTTTACGTCGCTTCCCGTTGAGCCTGCCGAGCGGATTATCGCGCTCATTAAGAACGCCATTCTGGACGATCCGTCCACGGTGTTGACCGAAGGCAGAATTATCCGGCCGGGCTGGTCTGCCGAACTCGACCATTTCCGCGACGTGCAGCAGAATTTCAACCGCATCCTTGCGTCCTACACCGAAGAAGAAAAGGAGCGGACGGGAATCGTCAACCTGCGCATAAAAAACAGCAACACGAGCGGCTATTATATCGAAATCACCAAGGGAAAACTGTCGAAAGTGCCCGAGCATTTTATCCTGCGCCGTTCGCTGCTGAATGCCGAACGCTACACGACGGCGCGCTTGCAGGAGCTGGAGCACGATTTGCAGGAAGCCGACGCGAATATCGTGCAGTTGGAGCGCGATTTGTTCGTCGAAATCCGCCGTACGCTCGCCGCGGACGTGCCGTATCTTTTGCAGGCTTCCCATGAGATTGCCTATGCCGACGTAACGGCGGGTTTTGCGCGCGCGGCGGTTCTCTACCGGTGGGTGCGGCCGCTCGTTGATGACGGCACGGATTTTTCGGTCGTGGCGGGGCGGCATCCCGTGGTGGAAATGCATCTCCCGCAGGGCGAATTCGTGCCGAACGATATTGCCGTCGCGTCATCGGCGGACCGTGATGCCGAATGCAAGACTTCGTTCGACCTGATTACCGGACCGAACATGGCGGGAAAAAGTACGTATTTGCGGCAGAACGCGCTCATTGCGCTGCTCGCTCAGACGGGGTCGTTCGTGCCTGCCGACCGGGCGCATATCGGCATGGTTGACCGCATTTTCTGCCGCGTGGGGGCGAGCGACAATCTTGCCCGCGGCGAATCGACGTTCCTGGTCGAAATGACCGAGACCGCGCATATCCTGCGTTCGGCCACCGAAAAATCGCTCGTCATTATGGACGAAGTGGGGCGCGGCACGTCTACGGAGGACGGGCTTTCTATCGCCTGGGCGGTGAGCGAATATCTGCTGAACACGGTGCGCTGCAAGACCTTGTTCGCCACGCATTACCATGAGCTGACCCGCATGGAGCATCCCGCGCTCAAATTGTCGTGCATGGCGGTGAGCGAGCAGGGCGATTCGGTCGTCTTCCTGCGGAAAGTGCGGGCGGGCGCGAGCGAGAATTCTTACGGCATTCACGTGGCGCGTCTGGCGGGCATTCCGCAGTCGGTCATTGCGCGCGCCAAGCAGATTTTGGAGCGGTTGCAGACGATTGCGGGCGATCGGCCCGTGCTTGACGATGCGATGCCGACTGCCACCGTTTCTGCCGAGCAGCCGTCGCATCCGTCTCCCGTCGCGCCCGGTCTTTTCTCCGACGAAGAAATGGTCTTGGACGAAATCCTTTCCGCTGACCCCGACAACATGACACCGCTTGATGCGTTGCAGCTCGTTTCCCGCTGGAAGAGAATGCTGAGCGGTCGGTAGCCAGTTTTTTGAAAAAACGACGATTTTTTTCCGCAAAAAGTGGTAAAAATTGCATTTTGCACGCAATAAGTAAGTGTCATGATTCGTTTCATTCGTTTTGTGTGCGCCGCTCTTTTTGGGGGCGACAACTGCGTCCGCTGCGGAAAACCGTCGTTCGCGTATCCTTTGTGCCCGACGTGCCTGCGGCTGTTTACGCAGTCCTGGACATCGTTCGCTGACCCGGCGGTTTCGCGCTGCCTGATTTGCGGAAAAGTGCTGTTGAGCGAAATCGGCACGTGTTCCTCATGCAGGAATGCTCCCGTTCTGCGATCGACCGACGGCGTTTTTCCGCTCCATGCGTATCAGTTATGGAAAAAATCGGTACTGTTCGCCTGGAAAATGGAAAACCGGCGCACGATGTCGGCGGTTTTCGCGCGGATGTGTGCTGCCGCGTTGCGCCAGCTGGAGCCGGTCATCGGTTCTGGCGTGCCGCTCGTTCCCGTGCCGCCGCGCCCGGGAAAAATCCGTGCGCGTGGTTGGGATCAGATTGACGAGTTGTGCCGTCTGCTCCGCCGCCGCCATCATTATGTGGTTTTGCCGTTGCTGGAGCGGACGACGCGCGTGCAGCAGAAAAAACTCGGGCGCGTGCGGCGGCTCGACATGTCGGATTGCGCGTATGTGCTCAAGCCGCCGCGCCAGTTGCGGAAACTTTGTTCCATGCCGCCGCCGGCAGTCGTGCTCGTTGACGACGTGATGACGACGGGCGCAACCATTGAATCCTGCGCGGCGCAGCTGAAGCGGTTCGGGGTAAAAAAGGTGTACGCGCTCACGCTTTTTGCAGTTGATTGAGATTTAGTTTGCAATTTCTGCAAACCTCAAGTATACTAGAACATAAGAGAGTTTTTTTTTGAACTGGAGATTATAATGGCAGAGACAGAAAAAGAAGATATTCCCCCGTATACTTTGGAAGAAGCGATTGCGGAAGCGCAGCGGTGTCTGAAATGCCCCAAGCCCCTGTGCCGCACGGGTTGTCCGATTGAGAATGACATTCCCGCGTTCAACCGTGCGCTTTCGAGCGGAAATATCGGCGAGGCGTATGCGATTATTTCCGAACGGAGCAATCTCCCCGCTATTTGTGGTCATATATGCCCGCACGAAAACCAGTGCCAGGGGCATTGTATTATGAACCGCATGAACAAGCCGCCGATTTTAATTGGGCAGATTGAGCGTTTTATCGCGAACTTTGAGGCGGAATTCCAGCTGAACAAAATCAAAAAACTTCCCAAGACGGCGGGAAAGGTCGCCATTATCGGGTCCGGTTCGGCCGGGCTGAGCGCGGCGTTCGAGCTGACGCGGCAGCAGTATGATGTGACCGTGTACGAGAAAAACGAAGAGGCGGGCGGCGTACTGATGTACGGCATTCCCGCGTTCCGTTTGCCCAAAGACATCGTGCAGCGTCATATCAAACGGCTGTCCGACAACGGCGTTGTGTTCAAGACGAATACGGAAGTCGGGACGGACATTACGATTGACCAGTTGCTTGCGGAAGGATTCGATGCCGTGCTGATTGGCGCGGGCGCGGTACAGGCAAAAGGACTGGGCTTGCCGGGCGAGGATTTGGACGGCGTGATTGACGCGCTGAAGCTGCTGCACGATATGCGCGACTTCAACACGGGAAAAATCACGCGCGACAAGATTCAGATTAAAGAGGGCGATGAGGTTGTGGTCATCGGCGCGGGCAATGTCGCGATGGATGCCTGCCGGACAGCTGCCCGCATGGGCGCGCGCCATACCTATGTCTGCTATCGCCGTACTATTGAATTCATGAAAGCGGCAAAGGCGGAATACGACGAGGCGGTGAAAGACGGCGTTGAATTTAGGTGGGAGCACGTGCCCGTTTCGTTCGAGGGCAAGGATGGCAAGGTCATCGGCTTTAGGACAAAGACCCCGGAGGGCGAAATCGTCATGCCCGTCAACAAGATTATCATTGCCATCGGTTCTGAGCCGAATGACGTGACGACGGCCGGTGCTGAAGGCGTTGCGCTTGATGATGGAAAACTAATCAAGACGGAGACGGCTGACGGTACGCCGTTCTACGGCATGACGGGGAAAAAAGGCGTGTTTGCCGCCGGCGACATCGTACATGGACCGAAAACGGTCGTCATGGCGATGCGCGAGGGCAAGCGCGTCGCAAACGGCGTGATGGCATACATCAAGGCGAATAAAACTGCCCCGGATGCGTAAAAAAGAGACGGGCGGCGAAAAAATCATCGCTTTTTGTCTTGTATTTTACCGTTTTTCGGTGTATTCTAATAAATCGCATTGGAGGAATTATGGCAGAAAATACGCAGACTCAACAGGTAACCTTTCAGCTTGGCGAGGAAATATATGGCGTGGACATCATGGACGTAAAGGAAATCGTCAAGGTGATGGCGGTGCGTCCTATTCCGAATGCGCCTTATTATGTTGAGGGTATTTTCAATCTTCGTAGTGAGATTATTCCCGTCATCAACCTGCACCGGCGCTTTGGCATCAAAAAAATGGCCGTTGATGAGGACGGCATGGAATTTGAGGGCGGTTTTATCATTCTGAACATTGACGGTATGAAAGCGGGGATTATTATTGACCGCGTTGCCCGTGTCGTGACGATAAATAAGGATGAGATTAAGCCGCCGCCGCAGATGATCAGCGGTATCGGTACGGAATACATCAACGGTGTCGTCCGCCGGGATTCCAGTTACCTGATTATGCTTGATATTCGGAAAATCTTCAGCGCAAGGGAATTGCAGAAGATTATGAACGGCGGCACAGACCCTGAAGAAGAATAAGCCGATTCCGTATTTTTAGGGTATCACATGATTCAGACATTCAGTTCTACGATTCGCAGAAAGGAAATGGATGCCGTGCTCACCTGTATGGTCGATGAGCGGACTGGTCCGGGCGAGTTGAACGCGCGTCTCGTGCAGGCGGTAAAGGAAATGACGGGCTGTGACGGCGCGGTTGCGTTCCGCAGTGCGATGGTCGCGTTGGCATACGCGCTCAAGGCATTGGATTTGCCCGCCGGAAGCCTGGTCATGCTTTCTGCGCTTGCGCCGAGCTGGCAATACAGCGCGGTCGAGCGGCTGGGGTATACGCCGCTCGTTTTGGACGTGAGCGAAGAGACCGGGCTGGTGACCGCAGAAATCGTGGCGGAAGGCATGAAGGCGGGCGGACGGCTGCTGCTGTTGCATGAGACGATGGGTATTCTGCCCAATGTGGAGCAAATTGCCGCGCTTGGCGTTCCGATGATTGAGGATATTTCCCATTCGGTGGGCGCGGCGGTCGTGCCGAAAGAGGACGGGGATTCCGAGGCGCAGGGGAAGGACGTGCAGAAGCGTCGGCTTGCCGGTTCGTTTGGGGTGTATGCCATTATGGGATTGGAGGAATTCGACACGATTACGGCCGGCGGCGGTGCGCTGTTGCTCGCGCCGCGCCGCCGTGAATGGAGCGCGCTCAAAAATGTTGCGGACAATGCGCCGCGCACGGATATGCTTCCCGACATCAACAGTGCGCTTGCGTTCGTGCAGATAAAGGAATTCCGGCGCAACGAGGACATTCGCAAGACGATTTACGCGAGTTTTCAGCACGCGCTTTTGGGCGGAAAGAATCGTACTTTTGCGCGTGAGCATGGCGACGGCTCGACGATTTGGTCGTTTCCCGTGGTGCTTGCGGGCAGTTTTAAGGACGCGAAGCAGTACGCGGCTCGCAAGAATATCGAAATCCGCCCGGCGTATGAGGATTCCGTGATTGCGTGCAAGGACGAGGAGCTTTCCGGCACGTGCAAGAAGGCGAAGTCGTTGTTCCTGCGCACGGCGTTGTTCCCGCTGTATCCGCGGCTGGGGAGCGAAGCGGTGGCGAATATCGTCAAAGTGCTGGGAACGCTTCCGTAGTCGGCGCGGTTTTCGTGCGGCGTGGTCATTTTATAGGAGGAGACAATGAAAGAATTGAACAAAGCGCTTATCATCGTGAACACCTATAAAGAAGAATCGAGGAAAATGGGCGTGACGATCAAGGAATATTTGGAATCCTTGGGAAAGCACGGCGATATTTTTTTGTACAACGGGTTCGGCGAGGAAAATCCGTTCCATGATTACGATTTTGTGGTTACGCTCGGCGGCGACGGCACGGTGCTGTTTGCGGCGCGGGGCTGTGCGGCGTTGGGCATTCCGATTTTTCCCGTCAATTTCGGGACGTTCGGGTTTATTGCGAGCGTGCAGAAGCCCGACTGGCAGCGTGAGCTTGACCGTTTTCTTGCGGGAAAATCAATTGTTGCCGAGCGGTCGATGATAAAGGCGGCGTTGGTGCGCGGCAATGCGAACCGCTTCAATCAGACGGGGCTGAATGACATCGTTATCAGCGCGAAGAATGCCGCGCGGACGATTTCTTTTGACATTACGTACGACAATATTCCGCTCGGCGAATTCAAGGCGGACGGCATTATCATTGCGACGGCGACGGGAAGCACGGCGTATTCGGCGAGCGCGGGCGGACCGATTATCGACCCCGATCTGGACGCGCTCGTGCTGACGCTTATGAACGCGTTTTCGCTTTCGAGCCGTCCGATTGTGCTCAGCCCGCTGGGGGAAATCGGCATTACCATTCTGCCGTCGCGCACGAGCGAGGTGACGATTACCGTGGACGGACAGATTCCCGTGAATCTGCACGTTGGCGACATTATCAAAATCCGCCGGACGAATGACCGGGCGCGTTTGGTCGGCTGCACGTCGGAAAAATTCTATCAGGCGTTGCGCTCAAAACTGAACTGGTCGGGAGGTCCTTCGTTTGCTTGAAGATTTGCATATCAAGGATTTTGCCCTGATTGACGACGCGCATATCGAATTTTCGCACGGTTTTACGGTGCTTTCGGGCGAGACCGGTGCGGGAAAGTCGTTGCTGATCGGTGCGCTTTCCTTTCTGCTCGGCGGCAAAAGCGGCACGGAACAGATTCGCGCGGGATGCCATGAGGCGACCGTGAGTGGGACGTTCCTGCTTGACGGGCGTGAGGCGGCGTTGCAAGCGGACTCAATGGCGCAGGATGATGACGAATGCCGGAGCGCGGCGGAATGGCTGTTCCGCCACGGCATTGCGGCGGAGGACAACCGAATCCTGCTGCGCCGCTATGTGCGCGACAACGGCAAGACAGGCGCATGGATTGGCGATACGGCGGTCACGCGCGCGGATTTGGCGGCGTTCAGCGCGTTTTTGGTGGATATTCACGGGCAGCACGAACATCAGTCGCTGATGAAAGTGACCGAGCACCGGCGTTTTTTGGATTCGTTTGCGGGATTGCATGAGCGCGTGTCGGCGTTTACGGCGTTGTATGCCGATTTGGTCGCGAAGCGCAAGCGGCTTGACGAACTGGATGCGGACGATGCGGGGCGCGCGCAGAAAATCGAAATGCTGACGTTTGCGATCAAAGAAATTACCGACGCAAAGCTGAAGGCGGGCGAGGACAAGGCGTTGGACGACGAGGAGACCAAGCTGTCGTCCTTTGAGAAACTCTATGCCGACATCACGTCGCTGAATGCCGCGTTGGACGCGGGCGGTGAGGGGGTGGTCGGGCTGCTCAAGCGGATTCGCGGCACGGCGCAGCATGCGTGCGCTTTGGACAAGTCGCTGGAGGCATTGCAGCAGCGGTTGGAGACCGCGTTTTATGAGCTGGACGACATTGCGGGCGAATACAAGCATTATGAGCATGGCTTGGTCTTTGACCCCGACCGGCTCGCGCAGGTGCAGGAGCGGCTGACGCTCATCTATAATCTCAAGAAAAAATATGCGGCATCCGTGAGCGCACCCGTCGAGGACGTGATTGCCTATGCCGAAAATGCGCAGCGGCAGTTCGATTCGATTGTGGGCGGCGCGGCGGGAAAAGAGCAGTTGCGCTCAGAAATCGCCGCGCTTGAGAAACGCGTCTACGCCGAGGCAAAGGCAATCAGTGCTGAGCGGAAGACTGCCGCCGCCGCAATGGCGCAGGGCGTGGAGCAGGTGCTGTCGCAGCTCGGCATGAAAGGCACGCGCTTTTCGGTCAGCATTGTGGAAAAAAACGGGACGGAGCTGGAGCAGAAATGCGGGCCGTACGGCATTGACAATATCGAATTCCTCATCAGTGCGAACAGTGGCGAGCCGTTGCGCGGGCTTGCGAAGATTGCGAGCGGCGGCGAGCTGAGCCGCGTGATGCTCGCGCTCAAGACGATTCTTGCCGGGAGCGATCCCGTGCAGACGCTTGTTTTTGACGAAATCGACACGGGCATTGGCGGCGAAGTTGCCGTGAGCGTCGGCACGCATTTGAAAAAACTGGCGAAAAATCGGCAGGTTTTGTGCATTACGCATCTTGCGAGCATTGCGGTCTGTGCCGATAATCAAGTGAAAATTGAAAAAGGCATGAACGCAGGCGCGACGCAAACCCGTGTCTTCCCGATTGCCGCCGACGCGCGCGTGCAGGAAATTGCCCGTATGTTGAGCGGCGATTCTGACAGCGCGGAGTCGTTGGAGCACGCGCGTTCAATGTTGCAGCGTTTTGGAGCGTGACCATGGCAATCGTAAGCAGAAAAGTCAAAGTTGAAGACCGGGAACTGTTCAGGGAAAAGTGCAAGCCGTATCAGGAGCGTATCAAGCAGGCGATTGCCGCGGAAAAAGCGGTGCTTGCGGGAATTCATGAGGACGAATCGCAGCTGCCGTACAAAAAAATCCAGCTGAGCGAGGATATGCTGTCGATTGCTGCGGATTATATGCAGATTAACAATCTGTCGGTGGAAATGATTAACGCCAAAAACAACGATGCCCTGAACGACGCGCGGAAAATCATCTATAAGTCGATTATTTATCTGGAAGAAATCGTGACGCCGGTCGTTGATGTCGGGTACAGCGAAATTGAGGATAAGGTCGAAAAAATCGCCGCCCTCTCAGTGGAAAAACGCTATTATCTGGTGCGCAAGTTGGGGTTGACGATTCAGCTGCTGGAAGAGGCGTTCGGCGAAAATTCAAAATGGAAGATGTCATTCATTGAGATTCATGGGCGGGCTGCCGTGGTGACCAAAAATCTCCTTGACTGGAAACAGGCGGGCAAAGTCTATTTTGACTCATCGCTTCCTGAATTTGACAGCACGATGCATTATATCCGCCTGGTGCGCAAGCTGCTCGACCAGTCTGCCACGCAGCACCGCGACAAATACGAGCTTTCGACGCACCGCGTGGACGACTTGCGGCTCGCCATTCAGTTCGTGCTTGCCGAGCGGCGTATCTGCATTGCCTTGAGCGAGGCGGAGGACGCGGAAAAACTCAAGAGCAAGGCGCAGGTGTGGAAGGACAAGCTGGACGCGGAAAAGAAAAAAGGCGTGGCGAAATAGCGGGCTGACCGCACCGGCAGAGCGATGATAGACGAACGCCTGATCCTCAAGATATTTGAAGGCTTCTCGATCCAGCGGTGGAACGATTTGGTGCGCCCGTTTGAAATCGTGGAGATGGACAAGGCGGCGGAAAAAATGGTCGCCGCGTACATTATCGGGAAGTACGAGGAGGCGCAGGGGCATCAGATTGACTGGGAATGGATGGTGTACGCCTCGCTGTTCGACCTGCTCAAAAAAATCGCGCTGTGCGACATCAAAAGTCCCGTGCAGCGCATGATTCGGCAGCAGTATCCGCAGGAATATATCCGCCTGAACGAATGGGTGCTCGCGCAGTACAAGCACCTGATTCACGACAAGGAATTGTTTTCGCGCTTTACGATATACATCGGGCAGACGGCGGGATCATTCAGGTTGCACGAAAAGGCATCGCTTTCTGCGCGTGTGCTGCGCGCGGCGCATAAATTTTCTTCCCTGCGCGAGCTTGAGATGCTTTCCGTCGTGAACGAGGGGGAGCGGCTGACGAGGATCAGGAAAGAACTGAACGAGGACATTCAGGAATTCCTTGATTTGCGCGGTCTCCAGCTGCTGGTCACACGGCAGCGGCCGTTTGATTTTATGATGCACGTGGAGCAGTTGCGTTTTCAGACGCGCTGGAATCAGACGCCGCGTGTGCCGCATACGAGCGTGCTCGGCCATTGCTTTTTCGTGGCAATCTGCACGCTGCTTCTGGTGCGCGACGCGGGGTCGCCCCTGTGCGCGAAACGCCTGTTCAACGATTTTTTCTGCGCGCTCTTCCATGATTTGCCCGAAGCCGTCACGCGCGACATTATCTCTCCCGTCAAGCAGGCGACCGACGAGCTGCCTGCCGTGGTCAAGCACATTGAGGACGAAATCGTCAAAAGCGAGCTGGTGCCGCTCATGGAGGACTTTTACCGGGACGAGCTGATGTATTTTACGAGCGACGAATTCCTGAACAAAATCACGGAGAACGGGAACGTGCGGGAAGTGTCCTGGGACGAGCT
The DNA here is from genome assembly GCA_947177175.1 of uncultured Treponema sp. GTDB lineage: Bacteria > Spirochaetota > Spirochaetia > Treponematales > Treponemataceae > Treponema_D. The sequence goes on along the minus strand of CAMWTK010000016.1, from coordinate 5,030 downwards.
GAACGCCGCCTACAACGCCGACGCATATTCCCCCGTGGACGGGCGCACCGTGCGCCTTGCCGACCACCTTTCGGCATTCATCGAGGCGGACAGCTCCATAAAATACGGCATCACGAGCAGCCACTTGACGAGCGGGCGCGACAATATCCTCGGTATGTACGAGCCGGGCGGCATCATCAACGGCATTGACATTGCAGATTTGCTCAGGCGTATTGCGGCGGCAAAATAATCGCTTTCACGCTAAACAACCGCTCTTTTCCTGCCGAAAATAGATACGCTATGAGTTGTACCATTTTTAAGCGGGCGATTCTTTCCGTTTCGGTTGCGGCGGCATCGCTTGCTATTGCCGAGACGACGCATATTGTCCAGAAAGGCGAGACGCTGTATTCGCTGAGCCGCACGTATGGCACGACGGTGCAGGCAATCTGCGCGGCGAACGGCATTGCGGACGGCTCTTCGGTACGGGCAGGGCAGAAACTGACGATTCCCGACACGAAACCTGCGGCGACGGAACAGCGGCAGGCAGCGGACGGCTCATATACGGTGGAAAAAGGCGATACTTGGTACGGCATTGCGCGGCGGTTCGGCACGAACGTGAGCAAATTGTACGAGCTTAACGGCGTTGACAGCACGGCGACGCTCAAAGTAGGGCAGACCGTCATTGTGCCGGGCGGAATGGTCGCCGCCACGACCGAAACGGCAAAGTCGTCGCCGGACGTGCCGAAAAGCGGCGGCAAAATCAGCCTTGAAGATCCGCGCACGTATTCGGACAAAAAAGGCGACCCGTCGCTCGCATGGCCGGTGCAGTCGCCGTCGGTCACCTATATCGAAGGCAAAATCAGCGGTGTCAATTTGAGCGCGAAAAAGGACGAATCGGTGACGGCAATCCGCGCGGGCACGGTGATGTTCAGCGGGATGTACCGCGGCTTTGGCAATGTGGTTTTTATTCAGAGCAAGACAGGGCACATTTACGCATATACGGGACTGGGCACGGTCAAAGTGAGCAAGGGCGACTACTGCGTGTTCGGCGCGCAGATTGGCACGGCGGGGCTTGACAGCTACACGGCAAAGCCGCAGATGTCGCTCATGGTGTTTCAGAACGGCCTGCCGATTGACCCTGCCAAAGCCCCGCGCGGGTAGTTTCTGCTAGCGTCACCTGTCACGCTATGCCAAACTGAGCGCACAGAAATTCGCCGAAAGATTCCCACAGAACTTCACAGTCTTCGGGCTTTGCCTGCGGACGCAGGTCGATGACCGGCACATTTCCGTCGTGTTCCCGCGCCAGGTCCAGGGCATAATAGTATTCGTCGGAATCGCTTATCAGAATCACCGTCTTTGCAAGGGAATGTTCTTTTCGTTCCCGTGCGGTAAGTGCAATTGCATCGGGTATGCCGTTCGTCTCGAATTTGTCGTTTATTATGCCGAATATTTCCGCGCCGTTCACGTCGCCGCAGCCGAATTCGCACAGGAACTTCCGGTATTCCTGCGGAAACTCCAGACCGAGGAAATCCTCCGCCTTTTTCACAAGCTCCTCGGATTTTTTGCCTTCAAAGTCGGCATTCCTGACAAAATCAAACGCTTTTTCCAAATAGTTCATACTGCAATATTCCTCCTAAAATTTTAAAAATCATTGGCACGAGTTTTCCAATAGTCTCTTCTCCACTTGGCGAACTCATGCCTGCCTGAATCCAGGCTTTCAAGCGCGGTGCTTGCATTGAGCCTCACTTTGAGTCGAATCCATAGTTAGTTCCAACTTTCATTTTCCTTTGCAAAATTGCAGTTTTTATGCAACGGCTTTAGCAAGTTGCCATCAGGAAATATTTTTTCTCCGTTAAAAATTTTGGGCAGTAGTTTAAATAATTCCGCAAAACCCCGTTCATTAAAAAAATCAGAGCGATAGGAAATTTGCCATGCTTTCATTCCATCATCCAAAAAAACATAGTCGATATATAATGCTTCATCTTTTGCCCAATCATCTGTATCATACAATCCAACACATACATTCTTTTTAGTAGAATGTAAAAGCCATGCACCTCTATCAAAAGGCAAAAACTGAGCTTTTATTTCATACTTTTGGTTCTTTTTCAAAAATTCGTCAATATCCTTTTTTTGAATATTCATATACTGTCACCTCCTACATTAAGGAATTAAATTTATTTCTCCAATATAGAGTTTCTTCACATTTGCGAATTCGGCAAGGTATATTACTCTGTCATCAAAAGTCCATTCAAGAATCTTCGAAGGCTCGTAACTATAAAAATCGTCGGGCAGATGCATTTCTTTCTCCCATGCGAGGGATTTTCTGTTCAAGATTGCCTTAATCAGACTGTTTACCATGGTAGAATGATAGAACAAAATGACGAAATCAGGTCCGTACTCGTTATAAAAAATTTCAACATTGTCAAATAGAATTTTTCGCTCTGCGCATTCTGCAAAATTCGCCTTGTACTTAAATCCCAGCCTAAAAAAATTCTGATGCATGTTCTCTGTATTTCCAAAATCATAATCAAAAAACAAAATCTGTTTGTACTGATTCCATTCATATAGTCGTAAAACTGCTGGCGTAAAAAACAATGATACGATAATCAATACTACGGCATGCTTTTTCATTCTACATTCCATAAAAATTCCATCTCCTAAATGACATTCCAAAAGACGAACTGGCATTTAAAACATCTTTTTTTGTAGAACTATTCATAAAGATATCATCTTTAAAATTATAGGTACGAACTGTTATAAGTTCTCCACCATTTTGTGCCTCCGTACCTATCTATAAGTTGTTGCTCCGCTTCCTGCGTTATTTTAAGGTATTACAGTTCTTCAACTATTTCGCCTCTTCCTATGATGGATATTTCTTTTAACTCAAATCGTGAGCTTACCTGTACAGGACAAGTATCTATTATCTTGATTTTTAATGTATAGGAGTTTCCCAATCGTATTGATTCAATGGCATCAAATTCAAGTTGGCAATGGTAATTGTTCGACCTATAGCAAAGCATTGGTCTGAAAGAGATTCCTTTATTTGTAATGTCTGTTTTTCTGCCTCCTTCTGATTCTTTTAGAAAGTATATATTGGCTAAGAATTGTCTTGTCATACGATAATTTTATACCCGTTCAATTTGCCTGTCAAATGCCATTCGTAATGACTCAATTTTCGAATTTTACCTTTTCATATCGTTCCGGATGCATTTGGTCTTGTATATAGGTTTTTGGACTTCAAATATCCTCCCCATCTTTAAATCTTTTTGTTTTTCCATTTTCATTCTCCACAGGCATCGCCGAGGTAAATGTTTTTGTCAGTAACTTCCTTCTTCCCAAAAAATCGACACATAATTTTCTGTCGTCAAACTTGCCCGACACCTGTATGAGCAGTGTGTTTTTTTCAAAGAAAAACAAAACTATTTGCTCCAAGTCTGAATATTGTTCACTCAGATACGAGTCGAACGCATCAGGCTGTATTTCTTCGACAGCAAAAAACAGGAAAACCGCGTCATTTGTTCTTATGAAATCAAGGCACGCTCCCAATTGCGCCGTCTCTTTTCTTGCCAAGGCGGAATAAAATTTGCCATCATCTTTCAGATGAGAATATAAAAGGCACTGTTTCCTTGACAGCCACGCAAGCTTTTTGTTATTCCATATTCCTTTCATTTTTTGAAATGTTCCTTTGTTAGTATTTTTTTTGCGCCGTCTTTTCCGCACAAATTCTCCGCGCCGTCAAGATTGTGATAGCGGCACAGCATGCAACGCGAGTCTTCTTTTGAATATAATTTCATTTCAATTGCTACAATTCATTAGGCAGATTCTCCCAAAGTTCCGTCCGCGTTTTGGCTTTTCGTAATCTTTCCACTACTTTCGCATCAGGGGAAGGGTATATAACAGAGCCGTCTTCTTCTCCCAGTTCCGGGCGCACGGCAAACGCAAGCCGCTCCGTTTCTAGCGAGAACTGCGCGTTCACGCCGGCTTTGTTTCCTCGCGCGTCGAGCCGTATCCATTTTTTGCGGTCTTTGATATACACGCCGTTCAGTCCGTGGCAAATCAAGACGGAAACGGTTTCATCGTCCAAAATCAGTTTTTGATAACAAAAGCCCGCCGGAACGGATTTGGCGCGCAAACAGGCGGCAAGCAAGTGCGATTTTGCAAAACAAATTCCGTGCCCGGCTTTCAGCACTTCCGACGCGGCGCACGTAACCGCGTCTTCGCCTCTATCTGCCGAATGCGAAATCTTGTCCCTGACAAATTCATAGGCGGCTTTGATGAAGTCGAGTTCGCCGTCCGCCTTTTGGAATAATGCATCGGCAAGTTTTGAAACGGCTTCGTTTTCAAAATCAATCACATCATCGTGCTTTAAGTAGTCGTTGATTTTGCTCGAGTGTAAAACTAAATTCATTTTTCTTCCATAATGAAAATAAAATAATTAAAATGCGCCGTCGGAAATTTATTCCTGCGTTTGTAACGAGTCCGCCCACTGTGCAAGCGCGTCCGCCAAAAGAAGTTGCTGGCGTAGGACTGCTATGCCCGCCGCCGGGACATCGGGCGCGTCCTGTTTTTGCGCGAGGTGTTCCGCCAATTCCGCTTTCAGCTCCTGCACGCTTTGGCAAATGTTCTGAACGCATTCCTGCCGCTTCTTTTTCGGCATGGAATCCAAGTTGACGGCGACGGCGTTGCAGTCAAGGAAGAGGCGCACCGGGCGGCGCGAAAGGTCGAGCATGAGCCGCTCGAATTCTTTTTTCCCCTCGTCCGTCAGCGAATACACCGCCTTTTCGGGCATGTTGCCTTCGCGCTCGAAGCGGCTGGTGACAAAGCCATTTTCTTCCAGCTGGAGCACTTTTTTGTAGATTGACGGCGTGCTGATTTTCACCCATTTTGAAATGCTGCGGTATTCAACCAGTTTTTGCAGCTCATACGCGCCCATCGGTTTCTTTTTCAGCATTCCCAAAATAACAAGGTCAATTGCCGACATTTTTTCTCTCCTTTGTCTTGACTAATAATATAAATTATACTATATTTCAATTCTGTTTTCAATTACTATA
>CAMWTK010000015.1 GCA_947177175.1 uncultured Treponema sp. | reverse complement strand
GTGGGTGGTTTGGAGGGAGGAAACCCCCGCTTCCGAGTAGAGGGGTTTCCTCCCTCCAAGAACAGTTCCCACCGCTTTCAAGCGGAAACCCGCCTCGGCACCGTCCGTTCCGGCTTTTTGAGCCACTTGCCGCTGAACCAGTAGGCGAGGAACAGCACCGACGTGGCGCACCAGGTGATGGGATAGCAGGCGAGCACGGCGGTAATCGTGTTCATGCGCGGCACGGCGGTGAACAGCCAGGCGAGCCGCAGCGCGCACACGCCGAACAGCGTGATGACCATCGGCACAAAGCTGTCGCCCGCGCCGCGGATAATGCCCGACAGCACCTCAATCGCCACGTAGCTGATCCACCACGGCGCGAGGAAGCGCAGGATCACCATGCCGCCCGCAATCACGTCCGGGTCGGTGGCGAACAGGCGGAACACGTACTGCCCCGTGAACAGGAACGCCACCGAGCAGAGCGCGGTCATGGCGAGCGTCATCAGCATGGCCTGCCACATGCAGCGTCTGAGCCGGTCATATTTCTGCGCGCCGTAGTTCTGCCCGCTGAACGTGGTGACGGCAATGCCCATCGTGCTGACCATCGTCCAGAACACCGCGTCAATCTTGCCGAACGCCGCCCAGGACGCGACCGTCGCCGTGCCGAACGCGTTGATTGCCGTCTGGATAATCATATTGCTCATGCAGTAGAACGTGGACTGGATGCCGCCCGGCAGACCGAGCCGCAGCATCTTCGCGAGGATATGCGGCGTAATGCCCAGCCGCCGCACGCGCAGGCGCACCGCCGTCTTTGCGCGCGCGAGCAGCACGAGCGAGATGACCATGCTCTCCGCCTGCGACGCCACCGTCGCCCATGCCACGCCCGCAACGCCCCGGCGGAAGCGAATGACGAACAGCAGGTCAAGCGCGATGTTCGTGCACACCGCCGCAATCAGGACGTACAGCGGTTTTTTCGCGTCCCCGGTGGCGCGCATGATGCTCGAAGCCATGTTGTACAGGAACATGGGCACCATGCTCACGAAAAAGATGTTCAGATAGGTGAGCGACAGCCCCATGATGTCCGCCGGAGTCTTGGTGACGCGCAGCACCCACGGCGTGGCGAGCAGCCCGCCTATGGTCATCGCCAGCCCGCCGAAAAAGCACATCGTGAGCGCGGTATGCACGCTCCGCCCCGTCTCTCCCTCGTCGCGCGCGCCAAAGAACTGCGCGATGATAATGCCCGCACCGCTCGTCAGCCCCACGAAAAAGCTGATGAGCAGGTTCAGGTAGACCGCCGTGCCGCCCCCCACCGCCGCGAGCGCCTCCTTGCCCACGAACCGCCCCACGATGATCGCGTCCACCGTGTTGTACAGCTGCTGGAACAGCGTTCCCATGAGAATCGGAAAGAAAAAGCGGAGCAGGCTCTTCCAGATGACCCCCTCGGTCATCGGGTGTTCCGCCGGCGCAGAACGGTATGCCTGCGCGCGCCGTGACGACGACATGAATTTCATACCGCATGAGTATACCGTTTTTCGCCGATGTGTGCTACCGCTTCGCGCCCCTTGTCCCGCGCCCCCGCTGACCCTTGCGGAAAACGCCGCGCTGTCATATACTAATCTTATGGGTGGAACAGAGCGTGGGGCAACCGCCGCAGCGGCGGCGGAAAAGCCGTCGGGAGCGGCGGCAAAAACGGCGAAACGGCCGGCAAAGACAGTAAAGCAATCGGCAACGGCAGAAAAGCAGCCGGCAACAGCAGCGGTACAATCGGCAAAGACAGAAAAACAGCCGGCAACGGTAGCGAAACAGCCGGCAAAGACGGCGAAGCGTCCGGCGGCCAAGAAACCGGCGGCGGGCATGGGGGACGACGGCACGTTCCGTGCCTGGGCAAACGCGAAGACCGTGGCAAAGCCCTCGGCGCGCACGGCGGCGGCTTCGGCAACGCAGAAAACGGGCGGCAAGAAGAGCCTCGCCGAGTCGGAGAAGCAGCTCGCCGCGGCAAAGGCGGCAGACCCCGGCGCGCGCGCGCCGAAAAAGGCCGCCGCCGCATACACCGACGACAAAATCCAGCATCTCGACGCGCTGGAGCATATCCGCCTGCGTTCGGGCATGTACATCGGGCGGCTCGGCGACGGCTCCAACCAGAACGACGGCATCTATATCCTGCTCAAAGAAATCATCGACAACGCCGTGGACGAGTTCATCATGGGATTCGGGCAGCGAATCGACGTGGAGATTAAGGACAACCGCGTAAAAGTGCGCGACTACGGGCGCGGCATCCCGCTCGGCAAGGTGGTGGAGTGCGTCTCCCAGATCAACACGGGCGGCAAGTACAACGACGACGTGTTCCAGTTCAGCGTGGGCATGAACGGCGTGGGCACCAAGGCCGTCAACGCGCTGTCGTCCTTTTTCCGCGTCATCTCCATACGCGGCGGCAAATGCACCGAGGCAGCCTTTGCGCAGGGCAAGCTCACCGCGCAGCGCAGCGGCCCGCTCAAGCAGCCGATTCCCCCGGACGGCACGTTCTTCGAGTTCGTCCCCGACGAGGCGATTTTCGGCGCGTACTCGTTCAACATGGAATTCGTGGAGAAACGGATCTGGAACTACGCCTACCTGAACGCCGGGCTGACCCTGCGCCTGAACGGCAAGGATTTCGTGAGCAAGAACGGCCTGCTCGACCTGCTCCAGCACGAGATCGCCGAGGAATCGCTCTATGCCGTGGGCAGCTACGTGGGCGAGCATATCCAGTTCGCGTTCACGCACACCAACGCCTACGGCGAGCAGTATTTTTCGTTCGTCAACGGGCAGTACACGAGCGACGGCGGCACGCACCTGACCGCATTCAAGGAAGGATTCATCAAGGGCGTGAACGACTTTTTCCAGGCGAGCTTCAAGTCCGAGGACGTGCGCGACGGCATGACGGCGGCAGTGCTCGTCAAGGTGAAAGACCCCGTGTTCGAGAGCCAGACCAAGAACAAACTGGGCAACACTGACATCCGCGCATGGATCGCCGCGGAAGTCCAGGGCGGGCTGGACACCTGGCTGCACAAGAACCCGCAGGCGGCGGAGCGGCTGCGCCAGAAAATCGAGGCGAACGAGAAGCTCCGCACCGAGCTTTCCAGCGTCAAGAAGCAGGCAAAGGAGAACGCAAAGAAGCTAAGCATCCGCATACCCAAGCTCAAGGACTGCCGCTATTTCGTGCAGGACGGCGCAAAGGGCGCGGACAGCATGATTTTCATCACCGAGGGCGACTCCGCGTCCGGCACGATGACCCATTCGCGCAACGCCGACAGCCAGGCAATATTCAGCCTGCGCGGCAAGCCGGAGAACATGTACGGCAAGAAACAGAGCGACATCTACAAGAACGACGAGCTGTACCAGCTGATGATGGCGCTCGGCATTGAGTCGGGCATTGAGCACCTCAAGTACGCCAAGATCGTCATCGCCACCGACGCGGACAACGACGGCTTCCATATCCGCAACCTCGTGCTCACGTTCTTCCTCGGCTACTTTGAGGAGCTGGTCACCGGCGGGCGCGTGTTCATCTTGGAGACCCCGCTGTTCCGCGTGCGCAACAAAAAGGACAACATCTACTGCTACACCGAAGCCGAGCGCGACGCCGCCCTCAGAAAACTGGGCGCGGGCGCGGAAGTGAGCCGGTTCAAGGGCTTGGGCGAGATCAGCCCCGACGAATTCCGCCAGTTCATCACCCCCGAAACCATGCACCTGACCCCCGTGGAAGTGAGCCAGCTCAAAGTCATTCCGCAGCTGCTGTCCTTCTACATGGGCAAGAACACCCCGGAACGCCGCCGCTTTATCGAGGAGCACCTGCTGACCAACGCCGAAATCGACGTATAGCGACCGCCGACCCGCCCGCCCGGAATGCACCCGGACAACGTGGAATGGGGCTTGGGAGATATGGAATGAGTGCCGGGCGACATGGAACGGCACTCGGACGACATGGAATGAGTGCCGGGAGACGTGGAATGAGTGCCGGACAACGTGGAATGGCACTCGGACGACGTGGAATGAGTGCCGGACGACATGGAATGACGCTCGGACAACGTGGAATGAGTGCCGGACGACATGGAATGGCACTCGGACGACGTGGAATGAGAGCCGGGCAACGTGGAATGACACTTGGGCAACGTGGAATGTATGCGGACGGCAGAAAAACAGCATTGTTTTGGGCAAAAACGGCATTCCGTGCTTGCGCGGGCGGCGTTCCTGTCGTATACTGAAAGGACGGTCGGCGCGCGCGTGCGTTCCCGGCCGGTGCTTTATAGGAGGTAGATTATGGCACAGTCATTTGCACAGCGGGTGAGCGAGGGGCGGCTGATGGCGGCAGGAATCCGCGCCCATGCCGAGGAACTGAAAGGCGTGAGCCTGGGCGAAGAGCAGGCGGCCGGCATTGAGGCGATGGTCGTCGCCTTGCAGGAGATTGACACCCGGCAGGAAAAACTGAAGGCGGAGCTGAAGACCTGCACCGCCGACCTGTCCGCAAAGGGCAAGGCTTTGTCCGACGCGGTTGCCGACGCAAAAAAGCGCGTCAAGCTGGCAATCCCCGCGGCGGGCTGGCAGGAATTCGGCATCTCCGCCAAGAAGTAGGCGCAGGAACGGCGGCTGGGGTACGGGAATGTCGGTGCTTTCTTTCAAGACGTACTGCATTGAGTCGTATGCGGAGCATACGGGGCAGCCGTCGTCTGCCGTCTTTGCGGCGTTCGATCGGTCGCGCCTGCTCGCGCACCTTGCGGACGACTACGAGGACCTGCACGGCATGGGGAAAGCGTGGCTCATGGATTATTTTGACCGCTGGCTGGCGGCGGATGGCAGACAATGACGGTGTACCACGGCTCGTACATGCAGATTGCCGCTCCGAGGATTCTCGTGCAGGAGCGGGGGCGCGATTTCGGCGCGGGCTTCTACGTCACGTCGCTCAGGGAGCAGGCGGAACGGTGGGCTGTCCGCACGGCGCGCCTGCGTTCCCGGCTGACGGGGCAGCCCGCTGAGGCGGTCGTCAATCAGTATGCGTATGACGACCGAGCCGCCGACGGTCTGCGTGTACGGGATTTCCCCTGCGCGGACGGCGACTGGCTTGATTTTGTCGTGCGCTGCCGTTCGGACGCGGCGTTCCGCCACGGATATGACGTGGTTTCGGGCAGAATTGCCGACGACAACGTGGGCGAAACGGTGGAATTCGTGCTTGCGGGGGTCATGCGCCGCGAAGATGCCGTGGCGCGCCTGCGCTTTTCGGAGAGCAACGACCAAATTTGTTTCTGTACGGAGCGGGCGTTGCGCCTGCTTTCGTTTGCGGGAAGTTATGTCGTGGGCGAGGAGGCGCGGTAATGGTAGGCGGTCATCATCTGGTGCGATCGCTCCTTGTCGCGCAGGTCGCCGAGTTTTTTATGCGGGACACAGGCATGGGCGATGACGACGCGCTGCGGGCGGTGTACGGATCGCCGGTTGCCGCGCTGCTGGACGACGATGCCATGGGGCTGTACGGGCAGAGCGCGTTGTATCTGTACGGGCTGATGTCGCGCGCGGGGGAGGACTGATTATGGCGTTCGTAAAGCATCTGTTCGACAAGAATTTTATCGAGTACGCGAGCTACGTCATCCGTGACCGCGCGATTCCCGACCTTGAGGACGGGCTGAAGCCGGTGCAGCGGCGGATTCTGCACACGCTGTTCGAGATGGATGACGGGCGATTCCAGAAGGTGGCGAACGTGGTGGGGCAGACGATGCGCTACCACCCGCACGGCGACGCGTCCATTTACGGCGCGGTGGTGACCATGGCGAACCGCGGGCTGTACTTGCAGCAGTCGCCCCGCCGCCGGTGGGTGAGCATCTTCCTTGAGACGCAGGGCAACTTCGGCAACATGTTCACGGGCGACTCTGCGTCGGCGGGGCGGTACATCGAGTGCCGCATCAACCCGCTCGCAAAGGAATTCTTCGTCACCAACCCGCACGTGACGCACTACATTCCCAACTACGACGGGCGCGGCACTGAGCCGGAGGTGTTCCGCGCCAAAATCCCGGTCGCGCTGATTATCGGGGCGGAGGGAATCGCGGTGGGCATGAGCACCAAGATCCTGCCGTACAATATCCGCGAGGTGCTCGACGCGGAAATAAAGTTCCTGCGGGGCGAACCGTTCACGCTCTACCCCGACGTGCCGACGGGCGGACTGATCGACGTGTCCGGCTACAACGACGGGAACGGGAAGATCATCACCCGGGCAAAGTTCGACACGAGCGACGAGAAGAAAATCGTCATCACCGAGCTGCCGCTGGACACCACGTCGGAGGCGCTGCTCAACTCGATTGACGGCGCGTACCGCGCGGGAAAGATAAAGATCAGCGCCGTGGACGACCATTCCACCGACCACTGCGAGATTGAGATCCGGCTGCCGCGCGGCGTGTACGCGCGGGATGTCATCGACTCCCTGTACGCCTACACGGACTGCGAGAAGTCGATTTCGTGCCAGATGCTCGTCATCAAGGACAACATGCCCGTGGCGATGACGGCGAGCGAGATCATCGCGTTCTACGCGCGGCGGCTCACGCTCATCATCAAGGACGAGCTGGAGTTCGAGCGCGGGCAGCTGACCGACCGGCTGCATCTGCGGACGCTGGAGCGTATTTTCATTGAGGAACGGATCTACAAGCGCATTGAGGAGATGAAGACGCAGCCGGCCGTGCTCAAGGCGGTGGCGGACGGCTTCGTGCCGTTCAAGGACGAGCTGGTGCGCCCGCTTTCCAAGGAGGACATCGACCACCTGCTCGGCATTCCGATCCGGCGCATTTCGCTGTACGACATCAGCAAGAACCGCGCGGAGGTGCGGGACATCAACGCGCGGCTCAAGGACATCGCGCGCAAGCTGAAGAACCTGACGGCGTGTGCGGTTGACTATCTGGGCGCGATGCTCGGCAAGTTCGGCGCGGACGACCTGAAGCGGCGCACGCAGGTCGTGCAGTTCTCCGCCGTGGACGTAAAGGAAGTCGCCAAGAGCGACCGCAGCCTGCGCTACGACGAGAAGTATTTGGGCATTGGCGTGAGCGGCGGCAAGGAAATCCGGAAGGTGTCTCCCTACGACCGCATCCTGTACGTGCGCAGAAACGGCATGTACGCCGTCATCGACGTGCCCGACAAGATGTTCATCAACAAGGACTTGTGTTTCTGCGAGGTGGCGGACAAGGAAACGATTGCCGCCGTGCTGTTCACGGTGATTTTCCGCGACCCGGCGACCAAGGTCGCGTTCATCAAGCGGTGCCGCATTCCCGGCTGGATCATGAACCGCGACTATTTCCTCGCGCCCGACGGCATGGAAGTGCTGCACGTCTCAACCGCGGAGCGGTTTTCGTTCACGCTGCATTACGAGCACAAGGCAAAGGCGAAAATCCTCAAGGAATCGTTCCGCGCGGAGGACTTTGCCGAAAAGGGCTTGAAGACAGTGGGCGTGCGGCTGAGCGCGCGCGCCTGCGAGCGGCTGGAGACGGACGACGTGCCGGACGCGCGGCTGTTCGCGCAGGGGTGACGGGCGTTTGACGCGGCGGGCAATTCGTATTACAATGCTCGTATGACTTCGTTCAAACAGCTTTTTGCCCGGCTCGAACAGGCGGTGCGCCCCAACCGGGGAAACGCGCTGTTCGCGCTCTTCCTGACGGTTCTCTGCCAGACAATCTTTAGTATGGTTTTCCTTGCCCCGGTCGTGTTCCTGCTGATGCGCGGCGGCATGACGTTCAACGAGCGGTGCTTCGGGTATCTGCTCGTGTTCTGCGCGCTCGTGGTGCAGATTCTGTTCAAGTACGGGTTGCGGGTGCTTATCCTGCGCATGGTGCGCGGGGAATTCGTGACGCTCGGCTATGTGTTCTACGGCTTCAAGACGATAAGACGGACGCTCCCGCTTGCGGTGGCGGTCTCCGCGCTCATATTCGCGGTGGCGTTTGGGTTCTTTTTGGTGGCGCAGGCTGTCTTTTCGGCGTGGTGGGACGCGAATCTTGATGCGGAGGCAGTGTTTTCTGCGCAGGAGATGCTCCGGCAGCTGCGCGTTCCCAGCCTGCTGCTGCTCGCCGTGTGCGCCCTCGTGCTTGTTGCCATTGGCATCCGCTTTGTCTTCGTGTTCTTCCTGCATGTCGATCACCCCGGCGAAAAGGTGCCGTCGCTGTTCAGGAAAAGCGCGCGGCTCATGCGGAAAAAATGCTTCCTGCTGATAGGGCTTGCGTTGCGCGCGGGCGGGCGCAACTTTGTGATTGCGGTGGCCGCGCTGTGCGTTATGACGGGCATGACGGCGGCGGAAGGGGCGGACGACGGACACAAGATGTTCCCGGCGTTTGTCGGCATGATTGTCAACTTGGTGTACCTGGTGAACATTTATACCGCGCTGCTCAAAATGTATTTTGCCGCTCCCGTGCTGTATGTTGATGCGGTGCAGCCGGTGGTTGACGTAATCGTGACGGACGGAGAGCAGGCGGCGGACGATGAAGCTCCTGCCGCACCGGCGGAAGATGCCGCAGAGGACGCGGGCGACCGCTGATGCTCGTTCCCGTTGCCGCCGTGGCGGCGGAAAGCACGGTCAAGGGGTCGCGGTTTCTGGCGGAACTCTTCCCGGTCGCCGCTCAGGCGGACGTGCGCGAAAAACTCAAAGCACAGAAAGCAAAGTATGCCGATGCCACGCATGTCGTCCATGCCTTTGTCGCGGGCAGCAACGCCGAAGTCATGGGCATGAGCGACGACGGCGAGCCGGGCGGCACGGCGGGCAGACCCGTGCTTGACGTGCTCAAAGGGCGCGGCGTGACGAACGCGCTGCTCACCGTCACGCGCTGGTTCGGTGGCACGCTGCTCGGTACGGGCGGCTTGGTGCGCGCCTACGGGGACGCCGCCCGGCAGGTGCTGGATGCCGCGCAGTTCGAGCCGCTCATCGAAAAATCCGCGTTTTCGTTTACGTGCAGTTATCCGGCGTATCAGGCGGTAAAGCACCTGTGCGCGGACTGGACGCTGTTTGACGTGCGCGAATCGTTCGGCGAGGCGGTCACGGTGTGCGGGTTGATTGCGGCGGCGGACTTCGCCTCGTTCGCAACGGCGGTACACGAAAAGACGAACGGAAGCGTCTCCGTCTCGTCATAGTATGTCCGGCAGTCCGTACACGTCTTCCACGCCGCCTACCAGAATGCCGCCCATGCCCAGTTCCAGCGGCAGCGCAAGGTCGATGTCGTAGCGGTCGCCGATACTGACGCATTCGCCGAACGGCGCGCGCGCCACGCCTGCGGCTTGCTCGAGCATTTCGCGCGCGGGCTTGCTTTTCATGCACGTGTCAAGGCCGATGGTCTTTTCGATGAGTTCCGCCACGCCGAGCGCGCGCAGCGTCTTTTCTGCCGGCAGGACGGGATTGTTCGTCACGCACACCAGGTGATAGCGCGCTTTCAGTGCCGTGAGCGTGGCAATCAGCCGGTCGTCCTTGGTCAGGTAGTCGGCGGGGTCGAACAGCGTTTTGCGCCATGCAATGCTTTCTTCTATTGAAATACCGAGGCTCGTAAAGAGGTTTCCCAGGCTGATGTTCTTTCCGCCGTGTGCGGCGGCATACGTCCGGCGGGAATCGGCGATCAGTGCGCGCGCCTTGTCGTGCGTCATGCCGCGCAGGTCGGCAAAATGGCGGATTTGGCTGTCAATCTGCTCGTGCGCGTATTCGGGGCAGGTGTACAACGTGCTGTCGATGTCGAAGATGAGGCAGGTCGCGTGTTCCGGCAGGTTGAATGCGCGCAGCGGCATGACATCAGTCTTTTTTTATCAGCTTGTCGATAATCGTGCGGTTGTCCAGCAGGTCGCTCAGGCTCTGGCTGTGGTGCAGCCGCGTGATGACGTTGGCGAACAGCCCGGTCACGTTGGTGGAGACAAACCATTCCTTGTTCTGCAAGTCCGAGTGGTAGACGGCGTTCGTGCCGATGACGCGGTAGAACAGCCCGTCCTTGTACGCTTGGTCGAACAGTTCCATGGCGTTGCCCGTGAAGAACGGCAGCGAAATGGCGGCGATGACTTTGGTCGCGCCCAGTTCCTTGAGGAAGCCCATTGCCTTGAGCAGCGTACCGCCCGTGCCGAGCATGTCGTCCGCAAGGAACGCGACTTTCCCCGAAACGTCGCCGAGCAGTTTGATGCTCTTGATGTTCGTGTTCTTCGCGTCCTGCGTGACCACGGAGTAGTCGCGCTCCTTGTAAATCATTGCGAGCGGCACTTTCAGCCCGGACGCATAGAATTTGTTGCGGTCAATCGCGCCGGAATCGGGGGAGACGACGACCAGATCCTCTTTGTCCGGGCCGGAAAGGTTGATGAGCTTGGCAAGCTCGCGGATAATCTGATACGACGCATGCAGGTTCTCCAGATGCGTCGTGTTGAATGCGTTGACGATCTCGCGCGAATGGATATCCAGCGTAATCACGCGGTTTACGCCCATCATCTCGTAGACGTGGCACAGCAGGCTTGCGGTCAGCCCTTCGCGGCTCTTCTTCTTGTGCTGCCGCGCGTAGGGGAACGCGGGCACGACGAGCGTAATCTGCCGCGCGCCCGCCTGCCGCACCGCGTCCACGGTCACGAGCAGCGTCATCACGTGGTCGTTCACCGAATGCACCACGTTGTTCTTGCCGTCGTTCATCGCGATCGGCTCATGGTTCTCCACGTCCTGAAAGATGAACACGTCTTTTCCGCGCACGCAGTCCAGAAGTTCCGCCTTGAATTCGCCGTTGGCAAACCAGGTGAAGCGCGTGTCCACCTTGAACAGCGGCGGGCGGTACTTGTCGGTGTTGCCCCGGATGCACAGTTCGCTCGTCTGCATGTCGTTGGAAAGGTTGATGTCCTGAATCAACTTTGCCTTGTCCAAGTCGTACCGCTTTGCGATGACATCGTTTTTGAGCGTGAAGCGGTGCTTGTAGATGTGGCGCAGGTGCGTGATCACTTCTTCGGCAAAAGTCGCACCGCCCGGACAGGCGATAACGGCAAGGTCAGTCGGTTCAGAATACGGCATGGAACACTCCGGGTAAAAATCTGCTTTTATTGTACCGTATTTTATGCCGCAGGGTCAATTGTCGCGCGCGTCGGAACGAAGAACGCCGCGCCGTTCATACGTATGTTTCGGACTGTTTCTTCGTATGAAACAAAGTGTTTCCTCCGCATGAAACAGAGTGTTTCTTCCGTTGAAACAAACAGTTTCCTGCGTTGAGACAGTGCTACCAGTCGAATGCTTCGGAGAAGCGCGTATAGGCGGGTTCGCTTTCCACGCCGTTCTTGCGGAATATGGCGCGGGTTGCTTTCTGGTCGGCAGGGAGGAGCGGCACTTCCTCGCGGAAAAAGCGATAATACTTTGTCCGCCCGAAATGCGACAGCAGCTCAGATTTTATGTTCCGCGCGCTTTCGTAGGGAAGCCCGTTGAAGATATGCTTTATGCCCCATGCGATGCGGATTTTCTCCGTCGTGCAGTAATAGTCGCAGGCGGCTTCGCCTTGGGGATAACGGCGCGGGCTGAGTACCCGCACGGAGACCGGCTCGTCGGTCAGGTCGAGCAAACAGCGGTAGCGCAGGCACGTTTCGGCGCGGTCGCAGCCGCTGTTCTGGCAGAGCATATAGTCTGTGGGCGGTATAAAAGGCATACAGACAGTGTACCGCGAAAACCGGCGGAGCGCAACAGGAAATGATGGCGGGTGGGGGAGGCATTGCTTTTATTCGGGGTTTGGCATATAACATACGTATGGCAAGTTTTATGTCCGCGAAAGAGGCGGCGGAAAAATGGGATATTTCCCAGAGGCGTGTCGCGGTGCTTTGTTCCGAAAACCGCATCGGCGGCGCGATGATGGTCGGCAATATGTGGATAATTCCGGGCGACGCGGAAAAGCCTGCGGACAGGCGCGTTGCCGATCGTGAAAAACAGAACGCCGTTCCGCCAAAGCCGTTCGTGAAATGGGCGGGCGGGAAAGGTCAGCTTGTCGGCGAGCTTGAGAAAATGCTCCCCGTTGGCGAGGAAAAGAAACTGACAAAATATGTCGAGCCGATGGTCGGCGGCAGCGCGCTGCTTTTCACCGTCCTTGCAAAATATGATTTCGAGCAGGTGTACATCAGCGACATCAATGCAGGGCTTGTCAATGCGTACCGCGTCATCAAGAGCGACGTGGACTCGCTTGTGGCGCGGCTGTCCGAAATGCAGCGGCGTTTTTTGCCCATGGACGAAAACGGACGCAAGGAATGCTATTACGCCGTGCGCGAAACGTTCAACCGCCTTGCGCTGTCCGAAGAAAATGCCGTCGAGAAAGCCGCCCTGTTCATTTTCCTGAACAAGACGTGCTTCAACGGATTGTACCGCGTGAACAGGAAGGGGCAGTTTAACGTCCCCATGGGCGCGTACAAAAATCCGTGCATTTGCGACGAGGACAACCTGCGGAACGTCTCAAACGCCCTGCAAAACGTCGAGATAGTCTGCGGCGATTATTCGCTTTCCGCTCGCGTCATCGACGAAAAAACGTTTGTCTACCTTGATCCGCCGTACCGCCCGATTTCCGAGACATCCGCCTTCATGTCATACAACGCGGACGCATTCGACGACAACGAGCAAATCCGCCTGGCGCGGTTTATCGACGAGATGAACAAGGCAGGCGCAAAAATCGTGCTGAGCAATTCAGACCCTAATTGTGAACCATAATAAGAAAGGGAGTAAGTTTATGCAGCAAAAAGAATTTGTTATCAATGCTATGCAAAAAAACAATGGATATGCCACATTCCAGCAATTAAATCAAAGTATAGATTTTTCATTGTGGGGTACAAAAACGCCGCAAGCTTCCGTTCGGAGAATTGTGCAAACCAACAATGAGTTTTTTCGCATTGCGCCCGGGCTTTGGGGATTAACAGAATGTAAACGCGAATTATTGGAATATTTTAATATACAACAAACGGACAAGAAGTCAATCGAATCTTTTACGCACGGATATATACAAGGCATTATTTCGGAAATCGGGAATTTTAAAAAGTTCGATACCTATGTTCCGCCGCAAGATAAAAATCGCACGTTTTTGGAAAAAAAACTGTGCGACGTAGTATCTGTACATAATATTTTTGAGTTTACATATCCTGAAATATTGAAACATGCTCGAACTGTCGATGTTATATGGTTTAACGAACGTAAACTGCCGAATGCGTTTTATGAAGTTGAACATACAACCGATATTAAAAATTCGCTTAATAAATTTTACGAATTGCAGGACTATAGGTCAAAGTTTTATATTGTTGCTCCTAAAGAACGCGAAAGGCAATTTAAGGATATAATTTCATCCACGATTTATAGAAAGATTAAAGATATAGTAAGTTTCGTGAATTACGATACGCTTATTAAGCAATACGAAAAAGAATCAATGCTTATCGAAGGAGCTATTTAATGAAATATCTATTTTATACGAGTGATGGTTATACTGAATCGCCCAATGGGAATACTGTTGAAAATTTGCAAGTTTTGGGTGAGGCGGAAGGGTGCTCCGTCAATGAGGCGTACAATAAATTGGTGGAAAATAATGATTGGATTGTTTCAGGGGATTTTACACAAGAAAACACATATTATAAAATGATTGTTACGCAAGAAATAATAAGTCATATTCAAACCGTTGTTGATTATCTGTGGAAAGATGAAAAGAAGCATTACGAAGAGGAGGATGCGGAAGAGAAAAATCATATTTTTAGTTATTTGAAAAATATAAGTAAATATTTTAATCTTAATATTACAGAAGAGGCGTTTGATTGAACTCATTTGCACGCACCCGCCGTATGCCGACATCATCCATTACAGCGAGGATATTGACGGCGATTTGTCCTTGCTTCAGCTGAAAGATTTTTTGTCCGAAATGGAAAAAGTCGCGGGCGAATGTTACCGCGTCCTGAAAAAGGGCAAGTTTTGTGCCGTCCTTATGGGCGATACGCGGCGCAAGGGAATGGTGCAGCCGCTCGGCTTTGAGACGATGCGCGTTTTCGAGCGCGCGGGCTTTATGGCAAAGGAAATCGTCATCAAGGAACAGCACAACTGCAAGGCGACCGGCTTCTGGAAAACGAACAGCATAAAGCACAACTTCCTGCTGCTGGCGCACGAGTATTTGTTTGTGTTTCGGAAATAAATACTGCATGAAACTTGCTGTCGGCTTATGCAAAGCGGGCGGACGTATGTGCCTAGTACCGTGCGTTCCTGTTCTGAAATTGTTTGTGCCTTTCCGCAAAGCATGGTATAATAGAACACATGGTAGATTGCATTTCGCTTTCACAGGACGAGCTGAACCGCGTCTTGAGTAATGTCCGCAGGGACAATGACGAACACGAGAAGATTCCCGACCCTGATGCCGTGAGCGTTTCCCCAAGCGAGCTTGAGCGGCTGCTGGCAGGCGGGTCGTCGTCGGCGGAAAAGTCTGCCGCGGATGCCGCCCAGGCGGAAAAGGATGCCGCGCGCGCCGCAAAGATTGAGGAGCGCAGGAAACGGGCGGCGGCGCTGATTGAGCAGGCAAACGCCAGCTCGCCCAAGCGCATTTCCGTGGTGTACGGTACGGCGACGCGGCGCGGCTGGGAAATCGAACAATTGCGCGTCGGAGACTCTATCCTGCTTGACCGTATCGTGCACGAATACGCGGACATTCTGGTGGACGGCACGCTGTTCGCGCGTGGCGCGATTGAGAGCAAAGACGGCCATGCGACCGTAAAAATCATGCAGATTGTATAGCAATTTTTCCGCATATCAGTTACCATTGACACATCAACAGAACGGCAGGAGAAGTCTATGTCCACACCTTTGGAATCCTATTTGAAATCGACCGAGCATCCCACGGCGGCGATGACGGCGTATGTGGCGAATTTGCAGCAGGTCGCGTCCGTCAGCCCCTCGGTTGCGGCGGACATCGTGCACGAGATTGAGAATCAGCGCACGCACTTGAAGCTGGTGGCGAGCGAGAACTACTGTTCGCTTGCCGTGCAGGCGGCTATGGGAAACCTGCTGACCGACAAATACGCGGAAGGCTTCCCGGATCACCGCTATTATGGCGGCTGCGTGAACGTGGACAGCGTGGAGAACACGGCAGCGCGCGAGGCGGAGGCGTTGTTCGGGGCGGATTATGCCTACGTGCAGCCGCATTCGGGCGCGGACACGAACCTTGTCGCGTACTGGGCAATCTTGAGCGCGAAAGTGGAGACCCCGACTTTGGAAGAGCTGGGCGTGAAAAGCCTGAACGACCTGACGGACGAGCAGTTCGCGCAGTTGCGCCAGCGGTTCGGCAACCAGAAACTGATGGGATTGGACTATTCGTGCGGCGGACACCTGACGCACGGCTACAAGATGAACGTTTCGGCGCGGATGTTCGAGAGTCATCCCTATGGCGTTTCCGAGGAGACGGGGCTGCTCGACTACGACGCGATTGAAAAACAGGCAATGGCGGTGCGCCCGCTCATCCTGCTGACGGGCTATTCTGCCTATCCGCGTAAAATCAACATCCGGCGGTTCCGCGAGATTGCCGACAAGTGCGGCGCGGTGCTGATGGTGGACATGGCGCATTTTGCGGGGCTGGTCGCGGGAAAAGTCTTTACGGGCGATTACGATCCCGTCAAGTGGGCGGACATCGTGACGACCACGACGCATAAGACCCTGCGCGGACCGCGCGGCGCGATGATTCTCTGCAAGCAGGCCTTTGCCGACTACGTGAACAAAGGCTGCCCGATGGTGCTCGGCGGACCGCTCCCGCACGTGATGGCGGCAAAGGCAGTCGCGTTCAAAGAGGCGAACACAGACGCATACCGGGAATACGCGCAGAACGTGGTGAAAAACGCGCAGGCGTTGGCAAAGGCGTTGCAGGAAAAAGGCGTGCGCTTGCAGACGGGCGGCACGGACAATCACCTGATGCTCGCCGACATCACGTCGTATGGCCTGACGGGAAAGCAGGCGGAGGCGGCGCTGTTCGCGTGCGGCGTGACGGCAAATGCGAACGCGCTGCCCTATGACAAGAACGGTGCCTGGTGGACTTCCGGCCTGCGGCTGGGAACGCCTGCCCTGACGACGCTCGGCTTTACTGAAAGCGAGATGGGCGAAGTCGCGTCGATTATCGATTTTGTGCTGAAAGGGACGAAACCGGGCGTGACCAAAGACGGCAAGCCGGCAAAGGGAAAAATCGAGCTGGACGAGGCGACCAAGGACGCGGCAAAAAAGCGCGTGGCGGCGCTGCTGGCAAAACACGTGCTGTACCCCGAATTGGGCTTGGATTTCCTGAAAAAAGCGTTTGCGGGCTAAGGACGGTCGTATGAAAGTCGCTCTTTTTTTCGGGTCGAATTCTGACCGCGAGACGATGAAAAAAGCCGCCGACGTGCTGAACGAATTCGGCGTGGATTACAAGGCTTATGTCATTTCAGCGCATCGTGCGGGCGCGCTGCTGGCAAAGACGGTGGCGCAGGTGGAGGCGGATGGCTGCGAAGTGATTATCGCGGGCGCGGGGCTTGCGGCGGCGTTGCCCGGCGTGATTGCGGGCGCGACGGTGCTGCCCGTCATCGGCGTGCCGCTGGAATGCATCACCCCCGGAAAAAGCAACGGGCTTGCGGGCTTGGATTCGCTGCTTTCTATCGTACAGATGCCGCCGCAGATTCCGGTCGCGACGGTGGGAATCGGCAACGCGAAGAATGCCGCCTACCTTGCGGTGGAAATCCTCGCGCTCAAGTACCCCGACTTGAGGCAGAAACTCGTGGAATTCCGCAAGAATCTTGCCGCCGCCGCAGAACGGGACGGCGCGCTTGACGTGACCTTATGACGGACGAAAAACGACACGACGAATGCGGCGTGTTCGCGCTGTTTCAGACAAAGCCGGACGGACAGCCGTGCCCTGCGGACGGTTTGAGCGCGGCGCAGAGCGTGTACTACGGGCTGTATGCGTTGCAGCACCGCGGGCAGGACAGCGCGGGCATTGCGGTGAGCGACGGTGAGACGATACATGTGCATAAGGCAATGGGGGCGGTGGCGGATGCGTTCACCCCGGATCACCTTGCCAGTTTGCGCGGGCGGATTGCGCTCGGTCATGTGCGCTATGCCACGGCGGGCAGCTGCACGATTGAGAATGCGCAGCCGATGGTGCAAGGCTCCAAGCTCGGCACGATTGCGGTGGCGCACAACGGGCAGCTGATAAACTACGCCCCGCTGCGCGAGATGCTTGAGGAGACGGGCTGCACGTTCCAGTCCACGAGCGACACGGAAGTCATCGTCAAGCTGATTGCAAAATCGTACAAAAAAGGCTTGGAGCGCGCGCTGACCGACACGATTCAGATGATAAAAGGCAGTTTCGCGCTCGCCGTGATGACGGAAACGTCGCTCATTGGCGCGCGCGATCCCAACGGTATCCGCCCGCTGTGCCTGGGGCAGACCGAGAACGGCTGGATTCTGGCAAGCGAATCGTGCGCGATTGACGCGGTGAACGGCACGTTCGTGCGCGACATTCACCCCGGCGAAATCGTCATCATCAGCGATGACGGCGTGCTGAGCTTTGAATTCGGCGAGCGCACGAGCAAGCGCACCTGCGTTTTTGAGTATGTTTATTTTGCGCGCCCCGACAGCGTACTTGACGGCATTTCCGTCACCCAGGCGCGCATGAACATGGGCATGCAGCTGGCAAAGGAAAGTGCCGTTCCTGCCGACGTGGTTATCGGCGTTCCCGACAGCGGTCTGAGCGCGGCGTTGGGCTATTCCACGGCGAGCGGCGTTCCGTATGCAATGGGAATCGTGAAGAACAAATACATCGGGCGCACGTTTATCGCGCCGACCCAGCAGGCGCGCGAGGATATGGTGTTCGTCAAGCTGAATGCCGTTCCCTGCGACGTGCGCGGAAAGCGCGTGATCGTGATTGACGATTCGATCGTGCGCGGGACGACGAGCCGCCGCCTGGTGCAGATACTGCGCCGTGCCGGTGCGACCGAAGTGCATTTCCGCATTTCAAGCCCGCCGGTCAAATTCCCGTGCTATTTCGGCATCAATACGCCCACGCGCGGCGAGCTTATCAGCGCAAACCACGACGTTGCGGAAATCTGCGCCGAGATCGGTGCGGACAGCCTTGCGTTCCTGAGCGGCGCGGGGCTGCTGGAAGCGTGCCGTCAGTGCAATCCTGCCGCGGACGGATTCTGCCAGGGCTGTTTTACGGGCGAGTATCCGATCAGCGTACCGAACAACGATACAAAAACGAAATGAGAGGAGATACGTATGGCAAAGAAAATCGATTATAAGGATTCCGGCGTTGACGTTGAGGAAGGGTACAACGCGGTCAACGAATATAAGGCGCACGCAAAGCGGACGGCGATTCCGGGGCTGCTTTCGGAACTGGGCAGCTTCAACGGCATGTTCGCCGTGCCTGAGGGCATCCGGCATCCCGTGATGGTCAGCGGCACGGACGGCGTAGGGACTAAGCTCGACATCGCGTTCCGGCTCAAGAAATACGACACGGTGGGCATTGACTGCGTGGCGATGAGCGTGAACGACATTCTCTGTTCCGGCGTGCGGACGCTGTTCTTTTTGGATTACGTCGCCTGCGGCGAGCTTGACGCGGGCGTTGCGGGGCAATTGGTCAAAGGCGTTGCGGACGGCTGTGTTGACGCGGGCTGTGCGCTCCTCGGCGGCGAGACGGCGGAAATGCCGGGCTTTTACGACAAGGGCAAGTACGATTTGGCAGGATTCGGCGTGGGAATCGGCGAGCGGGACGAAATGATTACGGGAAAGCGCATCGAAAAAGGCGACGTGCTGATCGGGCTGTCTTCCACCGGGCCGCACTCAAACGGCTATTCGCTTATCCGCAAACTGGTCACCGATTTTGACGAGCCGTTCGGCGGAAAGACGATTGGCGACGTGCTGCTGACTCCCACCCGTATCTATGTGCGCCCTGTCATGGACGCGCTCGACTCGTTCGGCGCGTCGGTTCACGGCATGGTGCACATTACGGGCGGCGGATTTTATGAGAACGTGCCGCGTATGTACCCCAAGCGCGAGGCGGGCAAGCCGCAGCTGGTCTCCGTCATCAAGAAAGGCAGCTGGGATATTCCGCCGATTTTTGACGAGCTGGTCCGGCGCGGCGCGGACAACGTGTATGCGACCTTCAACATGGGAATCGGGTTCGTGCTTGCCGTGGCGGCGCATGATGCCGACGCGATTGTGGCGCATTTCAACGCACGTGCGGACGGATTTGCCACGGACGTACAGCGCGCGCTCGGCATTCCCGCCATGAAGGCGTACAAAATCGGCTTTGTGGACGAGAGCGACAAGGATTTGGGAAGTGACCTCAAGGGCAGCCATGAGGCGACCCGGCTGGTGGACTGATGAACATAGCGGTTTTGGTCAGTGGCGGCGGCACGAACTTGCAGGCGCTGATTGATTATGAAAAGGCACACGCAAACTGCCCGTACCATATCTGCGTCGTGATTGCGGATACCAAAAAGGCGTTTGCCCTTGAGCGCGCACGGCAAGCGGGCATTGCGGTGCGGGTCGTTTCGCCGGTCGCCGTGCTTGGTGCGGAACGTGCGGCTGCGGCAAGCAAGGAAGAAAAGCGTGTGGCGGTTTCTGATGCCGCCCTTGCCGCCGCACAAGCGGCCGGTGCGGACGCGATCGTGCTTGCCGGGTGGCTTACCGTGCTTGCCGGTGACATTATCAGTGTGTACGGCGGGCGCATCGTCAACCTGCACCCGGCGTTGCTGCCCAAATTCGGCGGCGTGGGAATGTGGGGGCATTTCGTGCATGAGGCGGTGCTCGCCGCACATGAGACGGAAAGCGGCTGTACGGTTCATCTGGTTGACGCGGGCTGCGACACGGGAAAGATTCTGGTGCAGAAAAAAGTGCCCGTGCTTGCCGGAGACACGCCCGAAACGCTGTACGCGCGCATTGCCCCGCACGAGCACGATGCGATGATTGAGGGAGTCTGCCTGCTCGCGCAGATGCTCGCCTAACTACTGCCGCTGAATGTAGGTCGCTTTCGGGCGCGCGGTGATGATGACGCGGCGGTTCATGGCCCTGCCTTCGGGCGTGTCGTTCGGTGCGACCGGCTCGGTGCCGCCGTAGCCGCGGTATGAGAAGATTGACCGGGGCAGTCCGTTCGCCACGAGCACGTTGATAATCGTCTGCGAGCGTTCGATTGAGAGGTGCATCTGCCCTTCGGGCTTGTTCACGTCGGCAGTGTGTCCTTCCACGAGGATTGTATAGGCATCGTCGGCGTTGACTCGTTTCAGTTCGTCTGCCAGTTTTTGCAGTTTGGGAATCTCGCTTTGCAGCAAGTCCGCGCTGTCGGCGACGAATTTCAGGTCATACAGGAATTGCAGCCCGGCAACGGAATCGATGATGACCGGCCCGTCGTCATCGTCGTAAAAACGCCGCTTCACTTCGCGGTACACGGTATAGTACGAATCGTCTTTGAGCGGCACGGCGACCGGGTGAATCAGCTTGTCCTTGTCGAGCAGGACGACCACTTTTCCCTGGCGCAGAAGCTCAAGGTTTTCGGGGACGGCAAGGATTCTGAGCGCGTCCTTGCGCGAAATGACGGGATCGGTGCGGAACCTGCCGTAGACTTTGCGCGCGTGGATATGGAGCGGATCCGTGCCGATTCGGTCCTGATACAGGGTCTCATCATCTGACCAATGGTAGCGTACCATCTGCTGCACACGTTCCATTTCGGGGTCGCCCATGTTGCGTTCATAAATCAGATTCATCTGGTCGTCCCACACCTGCGGGAAAAAGCACGGGGACACGTTGTCCGAAATGAATTCGCCCTGCACCGGGAATGCGCCGCGCGCGTCAATGATAATGCCACTGTATGCGCGGCTCGCCACGTCCTCAATCGGCTTGGCGTTCT
Source organism: uncultured Treponema sp. (assembly GCA_947177175.1). Classification (GTDB taxonomy): domain Bacteria; phylum Spirochaetota; class Spirochaetia; order Treponematales; family Treponemataceae; genus Treponema_D. Next base: position 20,706 of record CAMWTK010000015.1, on the reverse strand, counting down.
TGTACGGGTAATGATGCCGGATCAGCAGGTCGGAAATTGCCGTAAGCTGAATCGTATGGTTGGTGCGCAGTGTCGAGCCGCCGTCCGCAAACACGCCCGGCGTTCGTTTTCCCGCGTTGATGATGTCCGTCAGCTGCGCCAGCTCGATGGACTCGGCGTTCACCAGGTCGCCCAGTTGTTGCCAGGAGTTGACGTACAGCGAAAGCAGCGGGTCTTTGATGAGCGCGGGCAGTTCCGTCTCAATGCGGGTGACGGCGGTGTTTTTGCCCGCAGGCATTTTTATGCCCGCCTTTTCCACGTCGAGCGTCACGGCGGAAGAGAACGTGTCGTCCGTCCAGTCAATGGTGCTTTCGGACGCGATGGTCGTCACCGTCTGCGCGGGAACGAACGCCGCGAGCGACGAAAAAACGAGTGCGGGAACGATTTTTTTTGCATGAGCCACTTTCATCAAAGTCATCAAAGGAAAACTCCCTGAGGTATTCTTTTTATGTTTCGGCATGTTTTGCGGGAATGTAAAGGACTTTCCCCACCGCAAGCACGTCGTCCCGGCGCATGTTGTTTGCCGCGCAGATAGCGTCCACCGAGCAGCCGTACTGGCGCGACAGAAAGAACAGCGTCTCCCCTTTGGCGACCGTGTGCGCGATGACCGCCGGTCCTGTTTTTGCAGTGGGCTTTTGCGGCGCGGGCGGGGCGATAATCGAACGCAATGCAATCGTTGCGGCGCGCTCCATGCCGGCAGGCAGGCGGACGGCATATTCGGCATTTGGCGGCGTGCACGATTTGACGAGCGCGCGGTTGAGCAGCCTGAGCGTGGGGTAGTCCAGCCGCAGTTCGGAAGCGAGGCGTTCTAGGGAAACCTGACCGCTGACCGTCACGTAGTCGAATTCGGCAAAGCGGGTGCTTTTGGTGATTTCGGGGAGCGTGATGCCGTACCGTGCGCCGTGCTCGGAAAGCTCGCTGATTGCCAGGAATTTGGGCACGTACTGCACCGACTGGTCGCGGAGCAGCCCCTGCTCCGCAAGATACCAGAACGTCTTCTGCGGCGCGGCGGCGAGGATGCGGCGCATTGCGCCCGCACCGCAGTTGTAGGCGGCGATTGCGATCGCCCAGTCGCCGAACATGGCGTAGTTGTCCTGCAATTTGCTGAGCGCGGCATCGGTGCTTTTCCACGGGTCGAGCCGTTCGTCAATCCACTCGTTTTTCTGCATGAACGGCGCGATGCTGTTTTCCATGAACTGCCACAGCCCGCGCGCGCCGCTGCGTGAGGTCGCCGTCGGCTTATATTCGCTTTCCACCACGGGCAGGTATTCGAGCGCGGGCGGCATCTGCCGTTTTTTGAGTTCCTGCCGGATATACAGCCGGTACAGCTCGCCGTTGTCCAGCACCTGCGCGAGCGATTTCTTGGCGAATTTCGTGTCAGTGTAGGCATGGATATAGTTCCGGATCATCTTCTGCGCATACGCCTGATTCGGCACGTCGATCCCCCCGATTCGTGTGAGCGGCCGCGGATTTTTTGCGGCTGCCGTCTGCGCTTGCGCGGCCGTGGCGGGCTTTGATGAAACCGCAGTGCTTTCTTGCACTCGCGCGCTCAGGGCGGCGGCACTGGCGGAAAGGACGGCACAGAGAAAAAAAGTGCGGACGTTCATACCGTGAGTATCGGAAGAATGGGACGAGTTTTTGAGGGCGGCAGCCATGGGGAAGGGGAATTGGCTTTTGTGCAATAGCCTCATAAATCATAACCACCCGTTTGACGGGTGGTTATGATATACAAGTTTCCAACGGTAACTTTTTATCATAACTCCTTAGTCCGTTTTTGCGGACGTTTTTTCCCGCTTGAAAAGCGGTATGGTTTTATTTGCGGCTAAAGTCACGCGATTGCGAAGTCGAGCGCGTACTTTGCTTTGTCCGCGTTGTCGTCCCAGTACAATGCGAGTGCTTTTTCCTGCTCTTCTTTTGTCCCGCTCACCGGCTGTTGCTCCAGATGCAGCACGAACGCGTGGTGGCTGAGGGCATTGGGCGCAAAAGGCGTGTGGATTGGTTTTGCCATGATGACGGAGGTATAATGCGCCGCGAGGCTCTGTGTGCCGTTTGCGTATGCATCGAGCAGCGCGAGCATGTGGCTCATTTGGTCGTGCTGCACGTCCGTCTCCCGTATCGTGGTGATGATGATGTCGGGACGTACCTTTTTCTTTGCGAGTCCGTCAAGGAACTGGCAGAACTCAATCATGCAGTTGTCGCTGTCCGACGGGGAGTTTAGCACGATGTGTTTGCCGCTTTTTTCATAGTGTGCAATAAAATCGCCCCCATTCCCACTTTTACTCGGTTGTCTGCCGAGCCGACTAAATGTTGTGTTCAGTTCGATCATATCTCGCAGTCTTTTACAGACATGTGTCTTTCCTACGCCCGTTCTTCCGCTGATAAGAATGAATGTCATTTTTTTCCTCCAAAATGGGGCAAGGCATCCCGCCCTGCCCATGCAGCCTTTTCGGGCTGCTTAACGAGAAACATAATCGAGCAAGGCTCGCTTGTGTTTCTCGCAAAAAAATTTATTTGCCCATTATGGGCGCGAGTTCGCGCGTTCGCAACGCAAACACACGAACTCGGTACGCAAGCCCTGCGACGCAAGACTTGCGAGTACCGCCCGGTTGTCGCCTAGTTACTGACGGTGACTGTGCCGTCGGTGCAGGTTATCTTCGTGACGTTTGTTTGCCAGAAGATGGTCGGGGCTTTTTCTATCCGATCCCAGTCCTCCTTCGTGCCGTCGTAGAACACCGCCGCGAGGCTCGTGCAGCCATAGAACACGCTGTAACTGATTTTCGTCACGCTTGCGGGAATCGTCACGCTCGTGAGGCTCGTGCAGACATAGAACGCGTCGCCCTCGATGCTCGTCACGCCATCGGGTATCTCCACGCTCTCAAGGCTCGTGCAATACCCGAACGCATCATCCCCGATTTTCGTCACGCCCTCGGGTATCGTCACGCTCGCAAGGCTCGTGCAGCCATAGAACGCGTTGCTCCCGATGCTTGTCACGCCCGAGGGTATGACAAGGTTGGTCGTGTTTTTCAAGTCCGTGCCGTCACTCATGGTCACGTGCTTTGCATAAGACATAAGTCTGCCGTTACCATCCAGCGCGCACCACTGCGCGAGCGTACCGCCGTAGCACACGCTCTCAAGGCTATCGCACCAAGTGAACGCGTTGCTCCCGATGACTGTCACGCCCTCGGGTATCGTCACGCTTGCAAGGCTCTTGCAGCTCCGGAACGCGCCGGCTCCGATGCTCGTCACGCCCTCGGGAATGTCCACCGTAGCCGCGTTCCCTTTGTATTTCGTGAGCACGCTATCGCTGTCTATTTCAAAGTCCTCCAGTACGATGCCGCATTCCGTGCAAGTGTTTCCGCCTTGGATTCTGTGGGCGTGCACAGTAACCTCGCATGCCGCCGTCTTGCCGCCCGCAAGCGCGGTGATGGTCGCCTCGCCAATGCTGACCGCCGTGACCGTGCCGTCCTCGCCAACCGTCGCGACCGACGCGTCGGACGATGCCCATGTTACGGTCTTGTCGTCGGCGTTGTCGGGCAGTACCGTTGCCGTCAGTTTTCCTTTCGCGCCATGCGCAAGCATGAGCGTCGTCTCATTGAGCGTGACGCTCTCCACCGCGACGGGTTTTGGCTTCACGGTTACTGCGCAAGTCGCCGTCTTGCCGCCCGCAAGCGCGGTGATAGTTGCCGTGCCTTCCGCCCGCGCCGTCACCGTGCCGTCCTCGCCCACCGTGGCGACCGCCAGGTCGGACGACGACCATGTTACCGTCTTGTTGTCGGCGTTGTCAGGCGTTACCGTCGCCGTCAGTTTTCCTGTCTCTCCGCGCGTGAGCGTGAGCGTCGTCTCGTCGAGCGTGACGCTCTCCACCGCGACGGGCTCCGGCTTCTCGGTAATCTTGTTCACGGTTACTGCGCAGGTCGTCGTCTTGCCGCCCGCATGCGCGGTGATAGTTGCCGTGCCTTCCGCCCGCGCCGTCACCGTGCCGTCCTCGCCCACCGTGGCGACCGCCAGGTCGGACGATGACCATACCACCGTTTTGTCGTCGGCGTTTTCAGGCAGTACCATTGCCGTCACTTTTTCTTTCGCGCCAGGCGCGAGCGCGAGCGTCGTTACATTGAGCGTGACGCTCTCCACCGCGACCGGCTCCGGCTCGCTGCTGCCGTTGTCGCAGCCCGTGGCGAGCAGCGCCATCATCGCCGCCATACAGGCGGCGAGCCATGTTGTTCTTTTCATATACTTCTCCTTGTCCGTCTGTGCGGACGTTTTTTTCATGCCTCTTTCTTGGCCGCCGCCGTGCGCCGTGCCACGGTGTCGTTGGTGGTTTTGATGTTGCCTGCCACCGCCGCAACGAAGTCCGCGTAGCCGTCCATGGCCGCCACGATGTTCAGGTAGGGCACGATGCTGTCGTTGATGAGCGCGACGAGCGGCTTTTTGAGCGACGACGCGCTCTCGCCCTTGCCCGCCTTTGCCTTGATGTAGCCGTCGTGCGCCGCCGCGAAAGCGTCCTGCGCCTCGCGCAGCTGCGCCACCAGCTCCGCCACGCCCGAAAGCGACTTAATCTGCGCGGCGGTTTTCTCCGCGCCCAAGTCCTCAAGCAATGACTCGGTGAGCGCGGTCTGGTCGGCGTAATTCTTTGCTGTCATGCCGCGCCCGTATTTTTCAAGCACCGCGCACACCCCGACCGCCGCCGCCCTCACCTCCGCAAAGGGGCTTGCCGTGTAGCCGCCCGCGAGCGTGAACAGGTCGCGCGTCACGCTGTCGCGTACCGAATCCGCCTCGTCCAAGGTGGACACCACCGCGTCCTGCCTGATCGCCGTGGTGTTCCGCGCGCTCAGGTCCGCGAGCTGCGCGAACTGCGTTTTGAGCACCGCGTCCCTGCCCACCGCCGTCGAGCCGTCCCCGCACGCGAGCGTGAACTCGCGCTCCATCGCGTCCGACAGCGCGTCCAGCTCCGTCGTGCGCACGTTGTTGATAAGTTTCGCAACTTTTACCATAAAAACTCCTTGGTTTATGATGATTTTTGTTCAACCTGAATAAAGACCACGAGTTTTTGTGTTTTTTGCCGCAAAGCGGCAAAAATGCAAGCCGTGCGAGCAAGCAAAAACTCGGTAAGCAGTGCGCAGCACTGCGGCAAAGTACTTTTGAAGCGCGAAAATGCGCCGGGAAAGCCGCGAAAGTGCTTTTGAAGCCCAAGAACACGCCGGGCGCGTCGCGAAAGCACTTTTGAAGCCCGAAAACGCATTTGGGGAAGCCGCGAAAATGCTTTTGAAGCGCGAAAACGCGCCGGGGAAGCGACGAAAGTGCTTTTGAAGCCCAAAAACGCGCTGGGCAAGCAACGAAAGTATTTTTGAAGCACAAAAACACGAGCCGACTGAGTAAAAACGGCGAGTTTTGACGGTTTTTGGTAGCGAAGCGTACAAAAATGCGAGCAGTGCGAGCAAGACAAAACTCGGTAAGCAGTGCGCAGCACTGCGACGGGTCTTGGGGCTGCCGCCCCAAGCGGTGCTGGGGAAAGTGGGTGGTTTGGAGGGAGAAAGGCATTCTGACGAATGCTACCGCTTCCGAGTAGAGGGGTTGTCTCCCTCCAAGATGTTCCCTCCGCTTTCAAGCGGAACAGCATCCCGCCGTGCACGGAAAACGCACCCGCTATCTGCGCGGATGCGGAGACCATGCGTGTGCGGGAGAAAAACCCTACCGCGCGCCGTGCGTCGGCATGCGCGGCGTTGCGGGAACGTCCTGCGGCGCTATAAAGTGGGGGGGGGTAATTATTGGCAGGTTATTTCTGTCTGCCGCGTTCCACAGGAGGGACGGCGCGGCAGATAGCGGCCTCCCGCCCGGGGCAACCGTGCGCCGCATGGCGAGAGAACTTCGTTTTGAAAGAACATTCTTGCAATCGTGCTTCATTGTCTACGGGCCACTCCCCTAAAATGCGCTATTGTAGCAGGTTTATAATTTTTTGTCGTGAGTAATTTACGCACGGTTTTTAAAATACCGGCATTTTAACGAACGCCCACACGGCAACGGCGCGCCTGCGCCGCTTGTCGCGAGGGAGCAGGGCGTTCCCCCGTTCTAGAGTTTTTCGCCGTAATAGATGCCCGCCCATTCCCAGCGGCCGTGGATGTCGGGGTCTACGGGGTAGTTGATTTTGCGGAAATAGAGGTACCAGATGTTGATGTACGGGCTCCAGCCCCGCGTTTTCAGGTAGGCTTCGTTGGAGTTGGAGGATTCGTCCAGTTTTGCTTCGTAGCGGATGCGGTTGCCGCGCATGAAATTGCGCATGGAGAAGTATTCGAGCGCGTTCGCGTCGGATTCGTTTGCCCGCCAGCTCATCGCAAAGAAATTGACTTTGGAGCGGCAGCGGTCGAGCGCGCGCGCGTCGTAGCGGTTGATGGCGGTCTTGACGGCGGTTTCGAGCGCGTCGAGGCTCTCAAAGGTCCAGTCCTTTGCCGACTTGGAGAAATCGACCATTTGGCGCGCGGTGCTGTATGCGTCGGGGATGCCCGCAATCTGAATGGTGGAGGCATCGGGCTGCTCAAGGAACTGCGCGTAGGAGCGCAGGACTTGGTTCCATTCGCCTTCTTTTTCGTATTCCTGGGCGAGGCGGATGTACATTTCGGTGGCGTTTACGTCGGACGGAAAGCGGCTGACCAGCTCGTTGAAATACGCGATGCGGCTTGCGGGCGTTTTGGTAATCTGGATGAGGTGCTGCAAGCAGGTCAGGTGAATCGATTTTTCCTGCACGAGCAGGTCGGGGTAGTATTTGAGGATGCGCTCAAAATAGTATTCGGCAATCGGTTCTGCGTCCTGCTCAAGGTATGCCTGCGCGACCATCAGCAGCCAGTAGGCATCGTAAGTGTCGCCGGGATGTTTTTCCACCCAGTCGGTCAGGAAAAGCACCATGCGGCTGTAGTCTTTCTGGGCATAGTACGAATTCGCGATGCGGTTGATGACGGCGTAGCGCGACTGTTCGGGGAGCGTGCTGTCCGCGAGCAGTTCGTACAGCTGCTGCCGCGCCTGTTCCTGCCGGGCTGCCGGGGCGTTTTTGCATGAGCAGGCAAGCAGCGCAAGGACGAGGACGGCAAGCGGTCTGATTCGGAAAGCCATAGTGCAACTGTAATAAAATCTGCGGTGTTTTTCAATAGACTTTTCAGTGCAACTGCGGTATTATGAGTAAAAAAGGAATAATGGCGGCAATTCACGCCGTGCTTTTCAGTTTCTGTTGCTTGGGGATAGTATGAAAAAATTCACCGTTCCAATTCTGAACGTTCTGCTCGCCGTCGGCGTTGTCTGCGTATTCATGGGATTTTTTTTGCTGATTCATCCCTTTGCCGGCGTGGGGAACGTCGCGCCGTTCGTCAATATCTGCCTGATTCTGGTCGGCGCGCTGTGCTTTTACGTCTCGCTGGTCACGTACCGTCATGCGCCGCTGTTCTTTTTCGGGCTGTACCTGTGCCTTGCGGCGAGCCTGTACCTGTTCGTCACGTCGGGGATTCTTTCGGTGAGCTGGACGCAGCTGTGGCCGTGCGGCGTGGTGCTGTGCGGTATCTGCCTGTTTTTGACGGGATTGTTCCGCCACCGGAGGGTGCGGAGCGCGTATTTGTTTCCCGGCGTGCTGCTGGTGCTGCTCGGCGCGGTTTTCCTTCTTTTTTCGTTCGATATTGTCACGATTTCGTTCCGCGAATTCGTGGCCCGTTCCTGGCCGTTCTTTTTGATGGGCGTGGGCGCGTTCCTGATCGGCCTGTTTTTGTATCAGCACACGCCCGGCAATCATTTTCCGTATGAGGCGGATGCCGATATTACGGACGACGGGGTGATCGGCGAATGAGGAGAACCGTCTGTGCGGGTTGTTGTGCCGCCGTGCTGTTTTTGGCGGCATGCGGCTCAACGTCCGTCGCGCCCCCGCCGGAAAAAGACGATACGGCGGAGCGATACGAGGCGAATCCGTCGGACGCGGTTTCTATCGCGCTGCCCGAGCGCGTTCCCCGCGCTTATTTTGGCATGGTCGCTCCGCAGATTTTGGAGAACGTGGAGATTGGCTCGCCCGATTCGCTGAAGACGGCGATCAGTCAGCTGAAAAATCCGCACGATGAGGCGGAGCGCGTGCTGCTGTTCGTGGCGGCATCCGTGCTTCAGATTGTGTGGCCGTCCGAGGCGGGGCATGTCGTCGTTCCCGAAACGGACGTTGCCAATGCGTACACGGGCGCGATCGCGTCTGCCCGCGACGGCATGTACGACTTTGGCACGGGGAACGCTGATTTTCTGGCGAAAGTCCTGCCGTCGCTCGTGCTGGTCACGTCGCATACGCGCAGCGATTATTATGAGCGCGCGCAGGCCGATTTGACGGACGCGCTGCAAGATCGGGCGGATTCCGTGCTGGCGAATTATCTGTTGGGCGTGCTGTATCAGCGAATGGAGCGGTTTTCCGAGGCGGCGGACTGTTTTGCAAAGGTGATGCGCCTTGCGCCGCAGTGCTATGAAGCGTCTTACGCGCTCGCTCAGGTTACGTTGCGGATTGGCGACGCGCAGGCGACGTTCAACCGGACGCAGGAACTGTTGCAGCAGAATCACCTGAACGCGGACGTACTCAAGCTCGCCGTGGAATCTGCGTTTGCGGCGGGTGACTTGGATGCGGCGGAGCAGTATGCCGCGCGCGTGTTGCAGCTGGAGAACGACAATATGCAGTACCTGCTGTTGCGCGCCAAAATCCTTGCGCTCAAGGGCGACTATATCAAAGCCGCGTCGCTTTTGGACATTTATGCCCGCACGGACACGACGGCGCGCGATTATCTGTTGCTGCGGGCGACGCTCCAAAAAGACTGGAACCGCAATACCGCCGGTGCCGTCGCCACGGTGGAGCGCGCCTTGCAGTTGTACCCGGACGATGCCGAAATCATGCTGGCGGCGGCGGAGCTTGCGTCGCAGACGGGGCAGCGGATTGGGGGCAAGACGGCGGGCGACCTTGCCGGGCAGATTCTTGCAAAAGACGCGGACAATGTTGCCGCGCTTGGAATTCAGATTGCGCAGTTGGTGCAGTCCCGCCGCTACGCCGATGCCTACCGGGCGAGTTCCGCGTTGCTGTCATTGGCGGACGTTCCTGCTAGCGCGGTGCATACGCATATCGCTATCTGCTTGCAGGCAAATCATGCGGACGAGGCATGGCGGCTCGCCTCCGGTTTGTACAACGACAATCCGTCCGACGAGACTGTCTTGCAGTCGTATATCCGCGTGCTGGTCGCCACGGGGCGCGCGCAGGAAGCCTCGCGCCTGATTGCCCAGCAGCTGCCGTCCGCGAACGCGCGCATGAAAAGTTTTCTCTATTATGAGCGCAGTTTTATTGCGCAGGGAGAGGATGCGGTGCTGAGCGATTTGCGTTCGAGCCTCACGTCAAACCCGCGCAACAAGGATTCCCTCATGCGGCTGTATGAAATCTATTACCGCAAGCGCGAGTACCGCAAGGCGCAGTATTATCTGAAGCAGGTCGTCGCGCTTTCTCCCACCGACGAGCATCTTTTGGAGCTGGATCGCGAGTTGACGGCATTGCTGTCGCGGTAGCGTTCCGTGCTTGACGCGCGTGTCCATAACGTGCTATGCTCGTAATGCTTTAATTTTCACTCTATTATAATGAAAGGAAGGGTAATATGTCTTTTATTCCATTGCTTCAAGCGGCTGCGGGAAATCCCCCGCAAGGTAGTTTTCTGATGACGGTGCTTCCCTTTGTGCTGATTATCGGAATCTTCTATTTGTTCATCATTCGTCCGCAGAACAAGAAACAAAAAGAAACCGAAAAAATGATTGCCGCGCTCAAAAAAGGCGATAAGGTCATTACGATTGGCGGAATTCATGGTATCGTGCATCAGGCGAAAGAGAAGACGGTCATCATCAAAGTTGATGACGGCACGAAAATCGAATTCAACCGCTCGGCAGTTGCGTCCGTCATCACTGACAAGCCGACAGACGTGAAGCCGGCGAAAAAGTCCGAGAAGGCAAAGCCGTCCGATCAGGGCGAGGCGGAAAAAGAGCCTGCCGAAACGCCTGCGGCGGATGAGACGGCCGCGCAAGGGGAATCTCATGAATAAACGGACGCGGTTTGCCATCATTATTGCCGTGCTTGCCGTCTGTTTTTGGTTTTTGTGGCCGTCAATCAGCTGGTATGTGCGCACCCCCAAGGACGAACAGACGCTCGCGCTCGGTTCGTTGGAGAAAATCAAGGATTATGCGACGGTGCAGGCGAGCGCGGACGTGAATGCGCTGAAAAAACTCGCCAACGAGAACGCGGATGCCATGCTCGGTCCGTCATACGATTATCTGCTGAAAGCGGCGAAAAAAAATTATAAGCTTGCGGACAAAAAAATTCCCGCGCCGATGACGGTTGCCGCCGTGATGGGCGCGTTCAGCAACGAAAGCGAACTGCTTGCCGTCGTTGAGTCGGAATACCGCACGAATATTCTGAAGGCGAAGAACCGCTACACCAACTCCGTCAAGCTCGGCCTTGATTTGAGCGGCGGCATGAACATCATCGTGCGGGCAGATTTGGACGCGGCGCTTGCGGCGCAGGCGGATTCAAATGCGGCGATTGCCGACCCCGCCGCGTTCAAGCGCGAGGCGATGGCACAGGCGATTGAGACGCTCACGAGCCGCATTGACAAATTCGGTCTGACGTCGCCGGTTATCCGGCAGCAGGGCGAGGATCGCATCTACATTGAAATTCCGGGCGCGGCGGACGGCGAAAGCGTGAACACGCTCATCATGGGCAAGGGCATGCTGAATTTTCACCTCGTTGACCGCGAGGCGACCAATGCGTTCAATGAATACTACCGCGCCCATGCCGCGAGCACGTTCAGCGCGGACGGCAACCTGCTCGATCCGTCAATCATTCCCGACGACTGCGTGGTGATGGGCGTGTATCAGAAAGACGACTACGGGCTTGACGAGCGCGTGGGCTATTTGGTGCTCAAAAAAGAGCCGGTGCTTGACGGCAAATATATCAAGTCCGCGCAGGTGACGGCGAACAATATCACGAATCAGCCGCAGGTTACGTTCTCGCTTTCGACGGAACGCAACGGCGAGGCGCTTTCCGGCGCGGAGATTTTCGGCAATTTTACGAGCGCGCACGTGAACGACGCAATGGCAATCGTGAGCGATGACAAGGTAAAATCCTACGCGAACATCAACGAGCCGATTACGACGGGGCAGGTCGCCATCAGCGGATTCGGCTTGGAAGAGGCGCAGAACATTCAGAAAGTGTTGCAGACGGCGTGGCTTTCCGTGCCGCTTGAGGTGGAGAGCCAGCAGGTCATCGGCGCGTCGCTGGGCGATCAGGCAATCCGGCAGGGCGTGAAGGCGTTGTGCGTCGGCTTGGCCGCCGTCCTGATTTTTATGCTGATCTATTACCTTGGCGCGGGCTTCAACGCGGTGGTGGCGCAGGTGCTGAATATGTACATCATGTTCGCCATTTTGAGCGCGTTCAATTTGACGCTGACGCTTTCTTCGATTGCCGGTATGATTCTGACGGTCGGTATGTCCGTTGACGCGAACGTCATCATCTTTGAGCGCATTAAGGAAGAACTCCGCGTGGGCAAGAGCCGGGCGGCGGCGATTGCGGCGGGCTTTGACAATGCGTTGTGGGCCATTTTGGACTCCAACATCACGACGTTCATTGCGGCGATTTTCCTGTCACAGCTCGGCACCGGGTCTATCCAGGGCTTTGCGGTCAGTCTGGCAATCGGCGTTGTGTCTTCGGTCTTTACCGCATTGGTCGTTTCTCGCCTGATGTTCGATTTTCAGACTGATGTCGTCGGCAAAAAGACCATGAGCATCAGCTGGAGGGTTAAGTAAATGAAAAAAGTGATACATTTCAGCAAATTTTTTGTCGGCACGGTCATTCTGAGCCTTGTGCTGATTGCGAGCGGAATCGTTTCTGTGGTGACGCGCGGCATCAACTTTGGCTTGGACTTTAAGCCCGGCATGATTGAAGAATTCCGCATTGACCCCACGGTGCTTGAGCTGACCTACGGCGGCAGCGCGACCATTACGGTCGATCCGTCTGAGACGGGGCTTGATTTGGTCGTCTCCGGCGTGGGCGCGGAAAACCGCACGGTCACGTTGCGCTATGAGGATAACCCGACGGTTGCCGACCTCGCGCAGAAAATCAGCGAGGTTGAGGGCATCGGCGTGAACGTCCTTGACGGGGCGGTCGCGTCGGGCGACGGGTTGTTCGTGAATTCGGCGGTTTCTACGACGTTGGGCGCGACTCCGCTGCGCATTCATGCGGCGGATGACAGCGTGAACGTGAACGCGGACGATGTTCGCGCGGCTTTGGTAGATATTGAGGGCGCGGACGTGAAGACGCTCGGTAGCGGCAAGGATGCCAGCTATCAGATTCGGCTGGGCGTTGCGGAGGGCGACACACAGCAGTCGATACAGGAGCGGACGAACGCGGCTTTGACGGCGGCGTTCGGCGCGGACAAGGTTGCTATCGTCAAGTCTGATTTTATCGGCGCGCAGTTCAGCCGGACGCTGATCCGCGATTCAGTCGTGCTGGTGCTGCTGACGCTCGTGCTGATTTGGCTGTATTCGACCATCCGCTTTCACTGGGATTTTGCGCTGGCGGCGGTCATCGCCATTATCCACGACGCGCTCATCATGGTCACGTTCATCACTTGGAGCCAGATGGAGTTCAGCACGACCACGTTGGCGGCAATCCTGACGATTATCGGCTATTCGATTAACGCGACGGTCGTTATCCTTGACCGTGTGCGCTCCAATATGAAGAATATCGAGACGGACAAATTCACCGACATTCTGAATATTTCGCTCACGGAGACGCTGAGCCGTTCGATTATCACGACGGTGACGACGCTGTTTGCGGTCGTTTCGCTGTTCGTCTTTACGACGGGCACGATCCATGATTTTGCGCTCGCGCTGATTGTGGGTCTGCTGAGCGGCGCGTATTCTTCGATTTTCATTGCGGGCGCGTTCATTTCATGTGTGCGGCGCACGTATACGAACAAGGGGCTGACGACTTCTAAGGCGAACAACATCGTGCAGTTTCAGGCGTAACGGAACGCACACGGTTTGCTGACGGCGGGAAAGGAAACTTTTCCGCCTTTTTTATGGAGGGGCGATGCGTATCATTCGTGCTGACGTACTGGGATTTTGTGGCGGCGTGCGCCGTGCCGTGACCGCCGCCGAAAAGGCGTTGTCCGAGAACAAGGACGGCACGGTGTATTCGCTCGGACCGCTCATTCATAATCCCGTCGCGCTCAACGAGCTTGCTTTGCGCGGGCTTCACGTGCTTGCGCCGTCCGCAATCGGGACGGTTACGCGCCGTGACACGGTGCTGATTCGCGCGCACGGCGTTTCTCCTGCCGTGGCGGGCGCGCTGCGGGAACAAACGGACGCGGTGATTGACGCGACCTGCCCGCTCGTGACGCAGAGCCAAAAGCGCGCGGCTGATTTTGCGGCAAAAGGATATACGATTGTCTTTGCCGGCGACAAGAACCATGGCGAAGTGGTGGGGGTGCAGGGCTGTGCGGAAGCGGCCGCGCGTGCGAACGGGCTGCCGTGCGACTTCCGGCTGATACGGAGCGCGGACGATGCGGCGACGTTGTTTGCGGACGGCGCGCCCGCCCATGCCGTGCTGCTGAGCCAGACGACGTTCAGCATACCGGCGTGGGACGCTATCTGCGCCGCGCTGGCAAAGGAAATCCCGTCGCTGGAGATATGCAATACGATTTGCCCCGCGACGCATGAGCGGCAGGACGCGCTTGTCCGACTGTGCGCGCAGGTTGACGGCGTTATCGTGATTGGCGGCAGGAACAGCTCCAACACGAACCGGCTGCTCGCCACCGCGCAGAAACACTGCGCGCGCGCCGCGCTCATTGAGACGGCGGACGAGATTCCCGATTCGTTCTATGGGCTGCGGACGGTCGGCATTACGGCGGGGGCAAGCACCCCCGACAGCGTGATAGCCGCCGTGGAAAGCCGCCTAAAAGTCCGCTAATTTTGGCGCGCGCGGGTAGGGAATGACATCGCGGATGTTCGCCATGCCCGTCACGTAGAGCAGAAGCCGCTCGAATCCGAGTCCGAATCCCGAATGCGGCACCGTGCCGAATTTGCGCAGGTCGAGGTACCAGTTGTAGTCGTCCGGCTTCAGCCCCAGCTCCGTGATGCGCGCGAGCAGTTTGTCGTAGTTCTCCTCGCGCTCCGAGCCGCCGATGATTTCTCCCAGCCCGGGCACGAGCACGTCAACGGCCTTGACCGTCTTTCCGTCGTCGTTGAGCTTCATGTAGAACGCCTTGATTTCTTTGGGATAGTTGTAGACCATCACCGGGCATTTGAAGATTTTTTCGGTCAGGTAGCGTTCGTGCTCCGTCTGCAAGTCGCAGCCCCAGTACGGCTTGAACGCAAAGTCGTCCGCGTGTTTTTCCAGCGCCTCGATTGCCTCGGTGTAGCTGACGCGCTTGAACGGCGTTTCCACGACGTGGCGCAGGGTGTCGATCACGCCCGGCTGAATGCGCTTGTTGAAGAATTCCATGTCGGCGGGGCATTTGGTGAGCGCCCAGTTCAGCAGGTACTTGACGAATGCTTCCTGAATGTCCATGTCGTCCTCAAGGTCGAAGAACGCCATTTCCGGCTCGCACATCCAGAATTCCGCCAAGTGGCGCGTGGTGTTCGAGTTTTCCGCGCGGAATGTCGGACCGAACGTGTAGACGCGGCCGAGTGCCGTGGCAAGGGTCTCCGCCTCCAGCTGCCCGGAGACGGTAAGGCTCGCCTTTTTGCCGAAAAAGTCCTTGCCGTAGTTGACGAGTTTTTCCGCGTCATCGGCTTTCATGCCGGCCGCGCCTTTTTCCACGGCGAGGTGCGCGAGTTTTTCCATGCTGAGCGTGGTGACCTGGAACATCTCGCCCGCGCCTTCGGCATCGGAGCAGGTGATTTCCGGCGTGTTGACATAGAAAAAACCGCGCTCCTGGAAGAACGTGTGCAGCGCGAACGCCAGCTGGCTGCGCATACGGAACACCGCGCCGAACGTGTTGGTGCGGGCGCGCAGGTGGGCGTTTTCGCGCAGGAATTCCATGGAAGTCGCTTTCTTCTGGAGCGGGTACGAATCGGTGGGGCACGTGCCGAGGACGGCGATCGTGCCGAGCGTGACTTCCACCGACTGCCCGCTTGCGGGGGACGCGATGAGCGTGCCGGTCGCACGGACGCTCGCGCCGGTCGTCACGTCGGCGAGTGCCTTTTCAATGGCGGCGGCATCCGCGCCGGGCGCGGGATTGGTGCGGTCGTGCGTGAGCTGAATGGAAGCGAAGCACGAGCCGTCGTTCACCTGAATAAAGACGAGGTTCTTTGAGTCGCGCATGGTGCGCACCCAGCCGCACACCGTCACCGTGCGCCCGTCCGGCTGAGAAGTCAGTATATCTTTGATGAGTTCTGTTTTCATAGCAGTATTGTAATGAGTTTGCGCCCCCTGTGCAAGGATTGATTTTTCTGCTATCAATGACTTGTTATATATTCGTCATTACGGCAAAGAATGTCGCGGTATTTGTTCGCGTCTCTTTGCCCTGAAGAGCGGCTGTGCAGGATATTGAAACGGGGTTCCGCACAGCCGCTCTTGTGGCGGCTTAAAAAGGGCGACCTGTGAAATTTCCCGTTTCATGCAGGCCGTCCTTTTTATTTTTTTATCATTCTCAAAGTCCGGCGGGAAGGAATCGGTTCATTGGGCGGGCGGATTGTCCCGCCGGGTTTTGTCAAGGGAAGCATTATGGTCATCACATTCTCAAGCATGAAAGGCGGCGTGGGAAAGTCCACCGACGCCATCCTGCTCGCCAACAACCTCGCGGCGCGCGGGTTCAAGGTCCTGTTCTTCGACATGGACACGAACAACTCATCCACGATCTACTACACGCTGGGCATGGCTGACGAGTTCCCGACGCAATTTTTACAAAAACGCGCCGCGTTTTGCCCGACTCGACGCAATTTCCTTGAAAACGCGCGGCGTTTTGCTTGCCCCGACGTGATTTCCGTGAAAACGCGGAACGTTTTGCTTGTCCCGACGTGATTTCCGCAAAAATGCGCGACGTTTTGTTCGCTCCGGCGTGATTTCCACGAAAACGCGCCGCGTTTTGTTTGCCCCGGCGTGATTTCTGCCAAGCGGACGAGGTGCGCCTTGATTTTTCTCTGGCGAACGCGGACATTGCCGCCGCGCTTGCTTCCGGGCGCGTGCAGTACGCGCTCGTGCCGGAGCCGTTTGCCACCGTGGCGCAGATGAAAAGCCGCGCTATTGTCCGGGCGATTGACGTGCAGGAAGCGTATGCGGCGGCCACGGACGGCGCGTCGTACCCGATGACGGTATTGGTGGCGAACGCAGCGTATGCGGCGGCGCACCGGGACGTGGTGGACGCGTTCATCGCCGTATATCAGGCGGCAGTCGTCTGGACGAACGCGCACCCGCGCGAGGCGGGCTTGCTCGTGCAGAAGCATACGCTGGGGCTGACGGCGGCAGTCGTGGAGCGGTCAATTCCGAACGCGGCATACGTGTGGCAGAGCGCACCGGCCGCCCGCGCAGACATGGAGCGGCTGCTGGGCGTGTATCTGCGCACCGCGCCGCAGGCGGTGGGCGGCGCGCTTCCCGGCGACGGCTTTTATTATTCCCATTAGATGACGTTCCCGCACAAACCGGCGGGCAGGGGACTGTGGCTCGTGCGGCTGCTCTCCGTTGCCGTGCTGCTGGCGGTGTGGCACGTTGCCGCCCGCGCGCTTCATGCGCCGCTTATCCTGCCTGCGCCGCTCGCAGTTGCCCGTCGCCTTGCTTCGCTCGCGCAGACGGCGGATTTCTGGCGACATGTTGCGGCTACGTCGGCGCGGACGGTCAAAAGCACCGCGATCGTGGTGTGTCTGGGCAGTGTGGCGGGCTTGCTGTGCGGTATGCGCCCCCGCTGTGCCGCGTTCATGGCGTTTCCCCTGGCGATTATCCGCTCCACGCCCGTCGTTTCCTTTATCCTGCTCGCCCTTTTCTGGCTCGGCTCGGATGCCGTTCCCGTGTTCTGCGCCGTGCTGATGGCGTTCCCGCCCATGGTGACGGCGGTTGCTTCCGGCTGCGCGCGGCGCGACGAAAAGCTGCTTGCGATGGCGCGGGTGTTCCGCCTGACGCGCGGCCAGGTCGTGCGGTATATCGCTGTGGCGGAGCTGCTACCGTTCTTTGCGGCGGGCGCGCGTTCGTCGTTCGGCATGGCATGGAAAGTGGTTGCCGCGAGCGAGGTGCTGAGTCTGCCGCGCCATGCGCTGGGAACGCTCATGCAGACCGCGCAGGTACATCTTGAGACCGCCGACGTGCTCGCCGTTTCCCTGGTGCTGGTGCTGCTGAGTCTGCTGTGCGAATGCGTGGCGCGGCAGGCGGTGCGGCTGTTCCGCGTCCTGCGCAGGAGACATACCGCCGTCGTGCCGGTTGCACCGATTGAACCCACGCCCGTGCTGACCGAGCCGTGCGAACTCTCCGTGCGGGGGCTTTCCGTCGCCTATGGCGGGCAGGCGGTGCTGGACGATTTTTCGCTGACGGTGGAAAAAGGCGAACTGCTTGCCTTGCTCGCGCCGAGCGGCGCGGGAAAGACGACGCTGCTCGACCATATTGCCGCCCGTGCGGGGCGCGTCTCGTATGCGTTTCAGGAGCCGCGCCTGCTTGACGGCTATACGCTGCTGAAGAATGTCGCCCTGCCGCTGGAGCGGCTGTTCCCGCGTGGCCAGTCGCTCGCCCGCGCGGCGTATTTCCTGCGACTGGTGGGGCTGGGCGACCGCCTGAACGCCTATCCGCCGGAGCTGAGCGGCGGCGAGCGGCAGCGGGTTGCCCTTGCGCGCGCGCTTGCCTTTCCCGCCGACGTGCTGCTGCTGGATGAGGCGTTCCGCTCGCAGGACGCACACGGCAAGAACGCGCTCATCGCCCTGCTCACGGCGCACCTGCGGCAAGAGCCGAAGACCGTGCTGCTCGTCACCCACGACCTGCACGAAGCTGCCGCGCTCGCCACGCGCGTCATCGTCTGCGCCGCCCGTCCCCTGCGCGTGACGTTCGACAGCCACCCCGGCAGCGTCCCCGCCGAGGCGGAGCTGGCGGCAATCATAGCCGGGAGCAGCGGCTCGCTTTGACAATCCCCCGCCGTTTTGCTATCATGTTCCCATGACTGCGGCGGCAAGAAATAATCATATAGAGAGCACCCCCTCGTTTATAATTTCCGCCGACCGCTTCGGCGCGCCCGTCTGCGCGCGACGATATGGTTTTCCGCTTGGAAGCGGAGGAACTTTCTTGGGAGCGGGAAACCGTCGCAGCGCGATGCGCTACTAACGAGTTTTCTCCGAAAACTTGCAAGTGTCTTTTATTGTAGGAAACATCTGTCTAACCACCCATCTTCCCCAGCACGGCTTGGGGCAGCCGCCCCAAGACCCCGCAAAGCCGTTGCTGACAGTCTTTCGTCTTCCGACAAGAGCGCATTTTGCGCACCAAATTCCTTGCCAGCAACCGACAAGTACGAATTTTGCGCACCAAATCTGCCCATGCACGTCTGCATGACGACATCCTGCGCACCAAATTCGTCCATACACGTCTGCACAGCGACATCATGCGCGCCAAATTCATTCATGCAGGGCTGCGCGGGGGCATCGTGCGTACAAAATCTATCCGGGCGCGGACGGACAGAAAACGGAAACCGGCCGACGCGTATGCGGCGGCACTATATCAGCACAAAGGAGCATCCCTTATGAAAGAAATCCAGACAGTATACGTGGGCGGCATGAACAACGCGGCGCACTTCCTGTTCGTGTCCAACATGGCTGACCGGGCGGAGAAAGACGCGGCGGTGGCGGCAAAGTGCAAGGCGCAAGTCGCCGCGTTGCGGGACGCGGTGACAGCGGAGGACGAAAGCCTGCAAATCAGCGCGAAGAGCCTGACCACCGACAAGATCGTGGAGGCGGACCGCCAGCGCGACCAGCTCTATACCGGCTACAAGAAAGCCGTGGCGGGCTACGAGAAGTTCCCCCTTGCGGACATGGCGGAGGCGGCGAAAGTCCTCGCGCAGCACCTCAAGGACTACAAGATTGACCCGAGGATGCAGCTGGACAAGGAGACGGGCCTGCTCGTCAATTTTATCCAGGACTTGGAGGACAAGCACAAGCCGCAGGTGGACGCGCTTTCGCTCGGCGCGTTCGTGGAAAAACTCAAGGCGGCGAACGAAGAAGTGCGTTCGCTCACAAGCCAGCGCACGGACGAACGCTCGGCAAAGACGGCGGGCGCGCTCAAGGCGGCGCGAACGGCGAGCGACGAGGCGTACAGGATGCTCGTCCTGCACGTGAACGCCCACGCCCTGCTTGAGGGCGAGGAAGCCTACGCCGCGTTCATCGACTACGCCAACACCGAAATCGACCACTTCAGGCAGGAAGTATTGAGCGGGTCAAAGAAAAACAAGGGCAGCAGTACATCAGATAACTGACACTGCGAAGCGGGGTCTTGGGGCAGCCGCCCCAAGCGGTGCTGGGAGAGAGAGACCACGCTTCCGAGTAGAGGTCTCTCTCTCCCCCAAGAAAGTTCCGCCCGCTTCCGTGACGCACATCATGCGCTACACGTTCTCCGGCGTGAGGGTCGGGAAAATCATCTTCGGCGGCACGGTCGGCGAGTGGACTGCCATGGCGGAGCAGGACGGCTTCGGGGAGTGGCTGGGCGACACGCCGGTGATATGCTCCGACGGCAAGATATGGACATGGACCCGGCCCGCCGTGCCGGACGAGCCGGCTGATCCGGGCGAATGGCAGGTCACGGACGACGGCGTGGTGACGGCATACACGGGCACGGATACGACCGTGACGCTCCCCGAGGGCGTGACGGCGATTGCGCCGGGCGCGATTCGCGCGGGGACGACGGTCATCTTCCGCGGCACGGCGGAGCAGTGGGAGTAGCTTGCCAGGAACGGCGACCTGACCGGGCTGACGGTGTTCGCGGTGGACGACGACGGCACGCTCGTCGGCTACCACGGGGACGGAGCGGTCGTGACGGCAATCGGCGGCGGGGCGGTCGATGGTCACGCGGAGATTGCGGGCGTGAGCATACCCAAGAGCGTGACGGACATCGGCGCGGGCGCGTTCAGGGGATCACGGACGTGACGCTCCTCGGCGGCGTGACGGACATCGGCGCGGACGCATTCGCAGGGTGCACGGACCTCACGGACGTGACGATTCCCGCGAGCGTGGAGCATATCGGCACGGGGGCGTTCGAGGGGTGCACGGGGCTTGAGCGCGTGACCTATGGCGGTACGCTGGAGCAGTTTGAGGCGCTTACCGAGGGCAATGGCATCGACCTTTCCAAGGAGAAGGTGGTCATCTCGGACGAGGCCTCGTCGTGGGACATACGGGACGGCGTGGTCTTCAGCTACTACGGCAGCAAAACGGACATCGTGATCCTCGGCGGCGTGACGGCAATCGGCGCGGACGCATTCGCGGGGAACGCGGCGCTCACGGGCGTGACGGGCATCGGCGACGGGGCATTCGGCGGGTGCACGGCGCTTGCGGACATGACGATTCCCGCGAGCGTGAGACACATCGGGAAGGACGCGCTGGCGTGCGGCGGCCTTGAGAGCGTCACCTTTGCGGGCACGGTGGCGGCATGGCGCGGGCTGTCCGGGGAAAGCGGCGTGG